>JAOARK010000206.1 GCA_025210575.1 Schleiferiaceae bacterium | reverse complement strand
AAGCAACGCCTTCCATTAAAATGAAAGTGATGAGTATAGAAATGGCCAATGTCATTTATCGAGTAGTCTTAAAACGGTTACAGTAAATTTAGTTTGTAATTAAAATAAGACTGCGCTAAAAGTGAAATTTTTACGGGGTTGCTTATGCGAATTCTTCTTTCTTTCAATTCTTCAGCCGCAGTGCGTTTTATTTTCTGCAATAATTTGTTGTAATAAACATAGGCTGTATAGACTCCAAATTTAGCTTCTATCGGAAGTTGGATTATTCCTTTATAAGCCTCCCTAAAATCATTTTCAATTTCTTCAATAATAACAGCCTTGTTCGTGCTGTTTATAGTTTGTCCTTCTAGGTGAGGGAAATACGTTCTATTGAGTAATTCTGAGTCGTCTTTGAGGTCGCGCAAGAAATTTACCTTTTGAAAAGCGCTACCCAGTCGTTCTGCAGAATATTTTAACCTATCGTATTCTTTTTGATTTCCGTTTACAAAAACCTTTAAACACATTAAGCCAACCACATCGGCTGAGCCATAAATGTATTGCTCGTAATCTTTTACGGTGTTGTAATCCGTTATGCTTAAATCTGCACGCATACTGTACATAAAAGCGTTGATCAATTCGCGCTCTATATTGAATTGATGAACCACATGCTGAAACGAGTTGAGGATTGGATTTAAACTTATCCCTCTTTCAAGGGCCTTGTTCAGATTTTCTTCAAATTCATTGAAGAGTGTCTCTTTGTCGTAATCGTGAAACGAGTCCACAATTTCATCAGCAAAACGTACAAAACCATAAATGGCATGTATATGTTCTTGTATACTTGGAGAAAGCATTTTTACAGCTAGCGAAAAGGAGGTGCTGTAAGTCGCTGTTACGTTCTTGCTGCACTTTATGGAGGTTTCATCAAATAGATACTTCATGAGTAGCATGTTTTTGGTTAACAATTAAGTCAGATACAAGTTTTCCCGAAATAATAGCAGGCGGTACTCCCGGACCAGGTACAGTTAGTTGACCTGTAAAGAATAGATTTTTGACTTTCTTACTCTTTAATTTTGGTCGTAAAAAAGCAGTTTGGAAAAGGGTGTTGGCCATGCCATACGCATTTCCTTTATATGAATTAAAGTCGTCTTTAAAATCTTGAACACAATACGATTTGTTGAATAGAATGTGCTTTCTAACCTCTTGTTTAGTAAGCTTTTCTAATCGCTCGATTATAATGTTGAAATAGCGCTGACGCATTTCTTCAGTGTCTTCTAAATCTGGAGCAAGAGGAATAAGAAATGTGGCTGTTTCTTTGCCTTCTGGAGCAACAGTGTTATCTGTTATGCTGGGAAATGAGGCGTAGAATAACGGGTTTTTGGGCCAGGCTGGGTTGTCGTAAATTTCTTTTGCATGTTCGTCAAAAGATCCATCAAAAAACAAAGTGTGATGATTTACGTTTTCTAACTTTTTATCAAAGCCTACGTAGAACAATAATGACGAAGGTGCCATAGTTCTAGAGTTCCAATATTCGGTGCTATACACTCTTGATGATTGTGGTAGAAGGGTTTCAGTGTGCGCATAATCAGCACCTGAAAGAACAGATTCTACTTCTAACTTTTGAGTAGGAGTTTCAATATGGGTTATCGTTCCATCTGCAACATGCAGTTGTTTGATTGGAGAATTGAGATGAAAAACAACGCCTAATTCTTGCGCAAGTTTTACAAAACCATCTGCTACAGATTTCATTCCTCCTTTGGGGTACCAAGTACCAAGGCCGAAATCTGCGTAGTTCATAAAACTGTAGAAAAGAGGAGTGTTTGTGGGTTTTGCTCCTAGAAATAAAACTGGGAATTCAAGGACCTGACGTAATTTTTCATCTCTAAAGTTTTGTCTTACATAGTCAGAAATAGTAAGAACAAACTGCTTAAATTCTCGAATGGTTTTAAAGTTAACAAGCTCTAAAGGACTGAGTCCTGGCTTGTAAACCAAATCTTTTATCGCAATGTTATAATTCTGTTTTGCCTTCTCTATGAATTTCTCAAGCTTTTGACCAGCACCTTTTTCAACAGATTCAAATAGATCTATAATTTCATTGAGTTTTCCAGAAATATCAAAATTGGTGTTTTCATCAAAATAAACCGTGTAGGCAGGATCTAGTTTTTCGATTTCATAATAATCTGCAGAGGATTTACCAAAATCATTGAAAAACTTTTCAAAAACATCGGGCATCCAATACCATGTAGGCCCCATGTCAAATACAAATCCGTCTTTTACATATTGTTGGGCTCTACCCCCCGTGTCACTGTTTTTTTCGAAAACTTCTACTTCATATCCCGCCTTTGCCATGTAGCATGCAGCGGATAAAGAAGAGAAGCCAGAACCGATTATAGATATTTTCTTTTTCATATGTCTAACGAATACTGCTTGAAGTTAAACAAAAAAATTTAAGGCAAATTTTTTTAGGCATTAAAAATGTTTTAAAAATTCAGGGATGTTTTCATGAACCTTAATATTGTCTGGTAATCTTAGTTTATCTAAGTGTCTCGTGTTTCTTCCTAGAATATGGAATTCTTCACCTCTGTCATTCAATACATGCTTAACCATGTCAGCTAGGTATACCTCACTGTCTTCAACTGGAGGAGAAACAGTAAAGTAACTTACAAAAGCAATCTCAGGAAATACTTTCTGCAGTTCAATTAAGTTGTCTACGGGTACACTTTCACCTAAGTAAACAGATTTATACCCTTTAATAAGTAGTTCGAAATGAATGTACAATAAACCTAAGTCATGTATTTCATTCATTGGTAAAAACAAAACCATTGTTTTGGTTTTGTTTAATTCTGCATTTTGAACTCGCTCTATGTTGAGCAAGAGTTTTTGCTTTATCAAGGTAGATACAAAATGCTCGTGAGAAGGAGTGATTGTTTTAGATGTCCAAAGGTGGCCAATATCGTCAAGAAACTTTAAGATGATATTCAAAAAGATTTCTCGGAAAGACTGCTGTGCGAGCAGCTGATTGAAAGTATTGTTAAAGAGTTGTTGATCAAAATTTAACATTGACAATTTAAATGCATTCAATGCATGATCTGAACTACTTCTATCCAGAATGAGTTGACGTACGCGTTCATTTATTTCGTTTTCACTAAGGTCTGCTATTTTAGAAATCTTTATTCCGTTCTGATTGAGAAGAGAAATATTCAAGATTTTAGTGAGGTTGTCAACATTGTAGGTTCTTATATTGGTATCTGTGCGTATAGGAGTCAATAAATTATAACGCTTCTCCCATATACGGATAGTATGCGCCTTGATACCACTCAGGTTCTCAAGATCTTTAATGGAGAATGATGTTTTTATGCTCATTTAGTGTTTAACAAAAACAATTAAATATTAAACAAAAATAGAAACAAAAATTTAATCCGCAACTATTGAAGTGAAAAAAGAAGGTAAAAAAATGAGTAATCAGCTGAAGATTAGCCGAATAAATGTGAGACGAGCTCTTCTATTTTAGCGATCATTTTAACTTCAATCTTAAAATCTTTAGGGTCGATCTTTGCAAATTGAGACACATAGATTTCTTCAAAACCTAATTTTTGAGCTTCACTGATTCTTTGTGCAATTCGTTGTACAGGTCTAATTTCACCCGTTAATCCCACTTCGGCAGCAAAACAAGATTGGGTGCTTACAGATATATCTTCATTAGAAGAAAGTATAGCGGCTACAACTGCAAGGTCTATTGCAGGGTCTTCTACCTTGAGGCCACCTGTAATATTTAAGAAAACGTCTTTAGCACCTAATCTGAATCCACATCGTTTTTCTAAAACGGCCAAGAGCATGTTTAATCTGCGCGCATCAAAGCCAGTAGAAGATCTCTGCGGGGTGCCATAAACGGCAGAGCTTACTAATGCCTGGATCTCGATCATCATAGGTCTTAATCCTTCCGTTAGAACCCCGATTGTAGTTCCGCTGAGCTCTTCTTCACTTTTTGTTAAAAGAATAGTACTTGGGTTGGCGACTTCATGTAACCCTCCTTGTTGCATTTCATAGATGCCTAATTCTTGCGTTGAACCAAATCTGTTTTTATGTGCTCGAAGTAAGCGGTATACAAAATTATTGTCGCCCTCAAATTGTAGAACTACATCTACCATATGTTCTAATAATTTGGGGCCGGCTAGTTGTCCTTCTTTAGTTATATGGCCAATAAGAAATACAGGAACCGATGATTTTTTGGCATAACGAAGCCACTCGCTTGTTGTTTCTCTTATTTGAGAAATGCTTCCGGGTGAGGCGTCTATAATATCTGTTTGAAGGGTTTGAATAGAGTCAATTACCACAAGCTCAGGTTCTATTTCCTCAATCTGTTGAAAGATGTTGCGTGTTAAGGTTTCTGTTAAAACGTAGATGTTCGGGTTGTTGATGCCGAGTCGATCGGCTCGCATCTTTAGTTGCTTTTGACTCTCTTCGCCACTGATGTAGAGCACTTTTCTTTTTGTGTTGATCGCGACCTGCAGCATAAGAGTAGACTTCCCGATACCTGGTTCTCCTCCAAGAAGTACTAAAGATCCTGGTACAATACCACCACCAAGCACACGGTCTAATTCTCGATTT
>JAOARK010000205.1 GCA_025210575.1 Schleiferiaceae bacterium | reverse complement strand
GTAAACCACACCTTCTAACAAGAAAACAACTTCATCTGCCAGATCTTCAATATCGGTAAGCAAATGACTTGTAAAGACTATAGTCTTTTGTTTTTCCTTGAGCTTTTTGATCTCATGTTTCATGAACATTCTACTCACGGGGTCTAGGCCAACAGTGGGCTCATCTAGTACAATGTATTGAGGTGAAAACATGAGAGCAATGGTTGCACTTACTTTTTGAATGGTTCCTCCCGACAATTGCCCTAGTTTATAATGGAGATATTTTTCAATTCTAAACGCTTTGATATACTCGTCTGGATTTGCCTTTTGTCCACGTAACTTTTCTATTAATCCGAACAGCTCGCTCACTGTAAGATTTTTTGGAAACTTTGCAATTTGTGGCATATACCCCACATCCACTCTTGTTTTGGGGTTGTTCTTAACCAACTCTTCGTCAATCCAAATATTCCCACTTTCAGGATTTACTAGCCCAAGAATGGATTTAATTAATGTTGATTTCCCAGAACCATTCGGACCCAAAATAGCATAGCTTTTGCCTGGGTGTAATTCCAAATCGATCCCTTTAAGAACTTGATTCTTTTTAAAGCCTTTTTCTAGCCTTTCTACTTTAATCATGGCTTATCATTTTCATTCTTGGACTGTCATCAACCAACGTTTCTGGAGTAATTACAGGAATTACCTTTTCTGCTGAATTCAACAACTCGATAAAGGTGCTTCGCATCAATATGAGTGTTGGCGGGTTATTGGTGACCGTATATGAAAAAAGGCTCACCGGTCTATAGGGTACGTCTCCTACACCATCTTTATCCAAATCATAACCGGCATAATCACTCCAGTAATTATCTTGAAATGAATTATGGTTATAAGATGAATTGGTAGAGACCATAAAAGAATTGGCAATAAAATTATTCTTCTCTATTACATTCTCCATGCAATTACCCATCACCTTTAGAGCCCAACCGTTCTCTTCAAAATCGTTGTTTGAGATATGTATTCTCATGGCATTGTCTGCCTGAATAGCAATAGTATTTTTCTTAAAAACATTGTTTTCTAAACGACTGTCTTTAATGTCTTTTAAAAGCAAGCCATAGGCAGCATCGCCCCAATTATCTTCAAAACGATTGTTGAACATGTCTACATGATCTGAGAACATCACTGCAACTCCAGACCCATTCTTTTTAAAAACATTTTCTGTGTAGGTATCGTAGTGAGAAAACATAAAATGCAACCCATATCGAATATTTCCTTCACTGTGATTCTTCGTAATCATAGAGTGTTCTACAAACTCGAGATAAACCCCATCACGATGGTTTAATAGTGTGTTTCCCTTTATGGTTGCATAATTAGAATACCAAGCATGAACCGCGTTTCCAGAAGAAGCCTCTTGTTTTGCATCTCCCTTTATGTAATTGTCAACAACAGTTGTGTATTTCGAGTTCTCTATGTAAACCGCAAAAAAGGTATCGTACAACTTGTTGTTTTTTATCGTGCAATAATCTGATTTCACTACGCGTACCGCAGCTTTATCCTCGATGTAAGAAGTAGCCACATTTCTAAATTCAATTCCTTCTATATGTACGCTATCCGATTTCACAAAAAGAATAGGCTCTCCTTCTCCATTCAGAACGGGAAAGTCTATTCCCATTAATGTCAACGGCATCATGATCTCTAATCGAGATTCTTTGTATTCTCCTTTTTGCACTTCAATGACATCAAAGGGCTTTGCTAGACTCAGGGCTTGATGAACAGTCTTAATCTCACAAGAAGGGCACACCTTGATCACCGCCCCATAAGAAGAGCCAGCACTTGTGCTCATGAAAAATAAAAGTAGTACCGATCGTATCGCCCAGGACTGCATTTTCGAGTTATTGGTTTTTATGCTTTCCGCTTATGAGATCATCCCAAGAAAAGAGAGATCCTTCATTATCTGCTATAGCTTTTTGAGCGTCTTTTAAACTAGGGTAACTACTTAAATTACCTCCCATTGGGCTAGGTATGTTTTCGGAGATCACAAAATGACTTTCATGAACACTGTGCAGCATTTCAGGTTCATGAATATGAGTCACCATAAGGTGGGCATAACTATGCTCTTTCCCCTTGCTTTTAGTGAACTGAACCATGCACTCTGCCGAATCGAACTTGTAGATCTTTCCCTTATCCGTTACAGCCTCAGCGCCAAAACGGGCATCCATAATCTTCATAATGCAGAATGCGCATTCATCCTTTCCATAAACTATGGGGGTTGGTTCAACAGAGCAACTGGTCATTAAAAAAATCGCAGATAAAATAGATAGGCAATAACGCATAACAAAGGGAGTTTTAAGATTGCGATGAACATCACAAACTAAAGGCTAAACCAGTGATTTCTAAATGATTTAAATCATGCTTTCTTGCGCTGCACGAACCAAACGGCATTGGCCAGCAACACACTTATCCCTAACAATATACCTCCAACATGCGGGTAAGATGTTGCTTTAAAATTGAGCAACCATTTTTCACCAAACAAAGGAGGCTGATAGGTCATTCCTTCTACTTTAATTGCAGCATTAGGATCTAGGTTATGACCATAGTCGTACTCCCACAACCAGAAGTCGTAAATACCCAAAATACAAAGAACGGTTAGGGAAATGATCCAAGTATAGGCGAGCCATTTTTTACGGCTAAATGCGGCAAGTAAACCTGTTATACACAGACCTATAATAATATAAGGGAAGTAGGTAAGTTCAGGAATAGATTCTGGCACAATGTACTTCATGCCAATGTAATGGTTCAGTAT
>JAOARK010000204.1 GCA_025210575.1 Schleiferiaceae bacterium | reverse complement strand
TTATAGCCCTCACTATTACGGTTGAAATCGTGCAGCTTGGTGAATTGCTGGGTAGAGAGATCGTATTCAAAAATCGTCCCGGCTGAATCGGTTCCTCCCTTTAAGGTCATGCCATACAATTTGCTGTTGTTCGCTTCGATTACCGAACTGATCACTTCATAGCCGTCTATCGACCCTGGAAAAGTCTCATCAAAATTATGCAGTGGAGTTACGCTGTTCCAGTTCAGGGTTAGATCGTATTTAAAAAGCACCCCACCGCCCTGGCCTAAGCCAAACCCGGGTTTACCATAACGCGTAAAACCATAGGCATAACCATCTTGAGTAAATAGCAATGAACCTCGGGGGTCATATCCTTTTCCTTGTGTAGTAATAACAAAGCTGTGGCGGACAGTTACAGTTCCCGAAACAGGATCGAACTGAAAAAGGCTTCCGGTACCGTCTACCCCTCCTGTGCTTGCCAGACCATAGAGTTTTCCATCCGTGGCTTCGGTTAGAGACCCATAAGGGTATCTTCCTTTTGTGCCGTTAAAAACGAATCGGTTTGTAAACGCGTTAGTCGAAGGATTAAATTCAAAGATCACCCCACGGTCATACTGCCCACCCGAATGGGTCATTCCATACAGTTTTCCATTGGCCGCTTCTACAAGGGAACCGTAAGGGTTTCTTCCGTTGATGCTGTCAAAGTCGTGCAGCTTGGTGTATACCAAAGCATCGGGTTGAAACTGGAACAAGGTGCCGTAATTGTATGTACCTCCATTTTTCGTCAGTCCATAGAGTTTGCCGTTGACCGCTTGGATCAATGAACCATAGGGGTCGAGCCCGTTGGCCTTATCATTGAAGACGTAGACATCGGTATAATTGTTTCCCACGCTGTCTGTTCTAAAGATCGTTCCCGAAGCCACATCGCTTGAAGCAGAAACACCCCACAATTGTTTTTGTGCGGAGAGGCTTGTGCCAAGGCACAGACAGAAGATAAGGAGAATAGTTCTCATGTGTTTTGGTTCTATACCCATAAACGCAAAACAAGTAGCAAACGTTAGTGCTGAGATTTCTAAAGTTTTGAATGGAACGAAAAGAAAGGCGGTCTATTCACCTTGCACCCATTGCACCAAGGCTATGGCATCACGGTATTGTTCTTTCAAGCCACCATCCAGAGGGTAGTTGGTCAGTTCTTCTAAGTCGAACAAAATGTCTTTGGCTTTGGTATTGCCGTTGAGGGCCAGGACTTCCAGTTGAGCAATGATCTCTTCCCAGGCCCAATCGTGGTGTAGACCATTGTCTTTATTGACAATTATGTCATCCAAAAAGCGGTCTTGCTTGTTTTGGGGGACTTCAATTTTTAGGGTTTGAAAAGCAGGCTGTATGGGAATATGGAGCAGCGTGTCATGGGCAGCGGTGAATTGCTCTTGACTAATGGATACGAACTGCCAACCCCAGAATTCACCGGTAGGCAGGTACTTGAATTGGGTAATAGTGAGCGTATCATTTTGAAACGTGCTGCGGCAATTTTCTGTGGCATCATAACTGGACAATACTTTTTGGCTGTTGCATGCAATGACTTCAAACTCACTCAAAAATCCTTTCGCTTCAAAACCACAGACTACTAAAGTTTGCCCATTGTGAAAGGTGTGCATTTCCAACGGTGCTTCTGTAGTGGTGCAGGAGCAGGGTTGGGCGAAAGAAGCAAGCGGGGATAGGACTACAATGAAAGTGAATAAAGTGAGTTTCAACCTTTAGATTCTACTTTTCGTGGGTTAATATTTGCTAATATCCCAGAAATTAAAATGCAAACCATTCCAACAATAAAAAGAAATCCACTGAAAATGATGCACAATATGGAATTTGCAGAAAATTCATAAAAATCCGCACTGTAGTTTTTGTTGAATTTGATGCTGTGATTGTCGGTAATTGCATAAGGAAGTGCAAGCCCATTAAAGGCCAAACCGAACCCATCTGAAACAATTGCCAATATGAAAAATGTCCAGCTAATGAAAAGAACTAAACGAGCGTAATGGTTGGCTTCGCTAAATTTCACAATCTTTTCCGAAAAAGTAATAGAGAAAACTAGAATTGCACTTAGTAATGTCAGCAGTCTGATTGAGAGGCCTTTAATTTCTGGATAGCCATATTGAATAAAGTAGCCCGCGTCATTAAATGTTGTTTCATCTATTTCTGTAACATCAACATTTACATATGAATAAATTGAATCTAGATCAACAAGATTCAAAATGACATAAAAACCATAAAAGAGAATGAATAATGCAGCGAATACAATGATAAAACTTGGTAGCTTTTTACTTAAGCTCATGAGGTTTGGAATTTAAATATTAAAGGAACGCTTAAGCATCTATGTCCAGATTTAAAGCTATTAATTTATTTTCACTAATGTTAACCTAAGGATAGCCGCTTTCAGTTTTTTCGGTATTGGTTTAGTTTTAGCTCTAGTCCTATTTCTGACAACACTTGTTCCATGGTTCGTTTATTTGATTTAACAATTGCTCGTCTGGTCGAAGCATAGAGCCATTTTTTAAAGTCGTCTTCTTTTCCTTTGACTACAAAGTGGTTTATTGCCGTCGCCACATCAGGGCTTTT
>JAOARK010000203.1 GCA_025210575.1 Schleiferiaceae bacterium | reverse complement strand
TATGCAGAAATGCTAAGCGAAAAAATGCAAGCTGCTGGAGTAAATGTTTGGTTAATTAACACTGGAGGGTCTGGTGGTGAGTACGGAGTAGGATCTAGAATTAAATTGAAATTTACTCGTGCTATGATTACTGCAGCACTTAACGGTGAATTGGATAATGTTGAATACGCTGAGCATCCAACATTTGGTTTAATGTTCCCTACAACTTGCCCTAACGTGCCAGATGAAATTTTAAATCCACGTAATACTTGGGCAGATAAAGAAGCTTATGATGCAAAGGCTAATGCTTTAGCTCAGAAATTTGAGAAGAACTTCGAGAAATTTGAAGAAGGAGCTAACTCAGAAATTTTAGCTGGCGGCCCAAAAGCTGTTTCTAAGATATAAAACGAAAAGAGAGCCTGTATTTATGTAAATGTACAGGCTCTTCTATACTTCAATAATTAGTCCCCAAAGCACCATTTTAATTCAACATTTTTATTGATAAGTGTTTGTTAATAATTGAATTGAATACAGGGCTTTGCTATAACTGTTTAGAGATGTATTTTAGCGCCCGATTTTAAATGATTTAAAATCAGTGTTTAGTAAAGAAAATAATTGCAGAATTTCAGAACTTAACAATCTGATTTGCAAGGTAAATGAAGAGAGAAGGAAAGAATACTTTTCCATTTTATAAGAAAATAAAATAACTTAACCCAATGGATATATTTAACAAGATAAGCGCAAACAAAGGTCCTTTAGGTCAGTATGCTGAGGTTGCCGAAGGGTATTATATCTTCCCGAAATTGGAAGGTGAATTATCTAACCGCATGCATTTTAATGGCAAGGAACGCATTGTATGGAGCTTGAATAATTACCTAGGCCTAGGAAACCATCCAGAAGTTAGAAAGGCAGATGCTGATGCTGCAAAGAACTGGGGGCTAGCCTATCCAATGGGAGCCAGAATGATGTCTGGTAACAACAACAACATTTACAAATTAGAAGAACAATTAGCTGAGCATGTTGACAAGCCAGCTGCGCTTTTGGTAAACTTTGGATACCAAGGTATGGTATCTGGTGTGGATTGCCTTTTGGGAAGAAATGATGTTGCTGTTTACGATTCAGAATCTCACGCTTGTATCATTGATGGATTGAGAATGCACATTGGTAAGCGTTTCGCTTTCGATCATAACGATATGGAAAGTCTTGAGAAGAACTTGCAGAGAGCCGAGAAACTTGTTGAGAACACAGGTGGTGGTATCTTAGTAATTTCTGAAGGTGTTTTCGGTATGAGAGGTGATCAAGGAAACCTGAAAGGAATTGTTGAATTAAAGAAAAAGTACAATTTCAGATTGTTGGTTGATGATGCTCATGGTTACGGTACACTTGGAAAAACAGGTGCTGGTGCTGGTGAAGAGCAAGGCGTACAAGATGAAATTGACGTGTACTTCTCAACTTTTGCTAAATCTATGGCAAGTATTGGGGCATTCTTTGCTGGAAGCAAGGAAGTGATTCAATATATGAAGTATAACATGCGTTCTCAAATGTTTGCTAAAACACTTCCGATGCCAATCGTAGAAGGAAACTTGAAGCGTTTAGAATTGCTTAGAACTCAACCAGAATTGAAGGATAAGCTTTGGGAAAACGTTAAAGCACTTCAAGAAGGGTTAAAAGAAAGAGGTTTTGATATTGGTAATACTGATAGCTGTGTTACTCCAGTATATCTTAAAGGAGATGTAAATGAAGCTACTAACTTGATTTACGACTTAAGAGAGCATCACAATATTTTCTGTTCTATGGTTGTATACCCTGTTATTCCTAAGGGAATGATGATCTTGAGATTGATCCCAACAGCGGTTCACACAAAAGCAGATATTGATGAAACATTAGCAGCATTCGAAAAAGTATCTGACAAACTTCACAACGGAGTTTACAGAGAAATGGAGATTGCTAAGTTTTCATTACAAAATTCATAAACCTTTATTAAGGTCAAATAAAAATCCCGCTATAAGCGGGATTTTTTTTGTTTGATACATTATACACTATAACAATTCATTGGCAAGATTTGCCAACTCACTCCTCTCCCCTTTTTCTAATGTTACATGGGCATGAAGAATGTTTCCTTTTAATTTATCAATGAGATAAGATAAGCCATTAGATTGCTCATCCAAATAAGGCGTGTCAATTTGACGAACATCTCCCGTAAAGATAAATTTAGAGTTTTCGCCAGCTCGCGTTATTATCGTTTTCACTTCATGTGGAGTTAAGTTTTGAGCCTCATCTACAATAAATATAATGTTGCTTAAACTTCTACCTCTGATATATGCTAACGGAGTAATTACAATCTTTTCTTTTTCGACCATTTCATTGATCTGCTTGTATTGCTTATCATGATCTGAAAATTGGTTCTTGATAAACTTAAGGTTGTCCCACAGCGGCTGCATGTATGGATTGATCTTTTCTTCAGCATCTCCAGGGAGATACCCTATGTCTTTATTGCTGAGCGGTACGATTGGACGTGCCAAGTAGATCTGTTTAAAATTCCTTCTTTGCTCTAAACTACCTGCTAGAGCCAAAAGAGTTTTTCCAGTACCTGCAACACCTGTAAGTGTAACCAACTTAATGTCAGGATTCAGTATTGCGTTTAATGCAAATGTTTGTTCAGCATTTCTAGGCTTAACACCATAAAATGCTCTTTTTTCAACCTGATCTAAACTTTGAGTATTTTGATTAAAGAATGCCAACGATGAACTTTTAGCCGCCTTTAGAATGTAAAACATATTCTCGGCAGGTTTGAACTTCGTTGTCATTTCATTCACATCATCTAAGGGTATTGACTTATCAGTATAAAGTTTGTCCACCACTTTTTGCGAAAAAGCCTTTATTTCAGTTTTTCCAATAAACTCATCGTGCAAATCACTCACCTTACCTGTTTGGTAGTCTTCGCTTGGGAGGTTTAGAGCCTTCGCCTTTAATCGTAGATTAATGTCTTTTGTAACTAAAATAACTTGTCGTTTAGGCTCTTCTTCCTTCAACTTCAATGCAATGTTCAAAATCTGATGGTCCATTTTTTTACCACCATAAACCCTTGCAGCATCCACTTCGGGATTTACACCTCTCATTACTACTTTAAATTTCCCACGAGTTTTTCCGTTTAATGAGATCCAATCAGTTAAAGAGCGATCTCCAGATTTTTTATCTAAAAAGCGTATGAACTCTCTTGCCTCATAATTCTTTGAATCATGTCCCTTTTTAAATTCATCCAATTCCTCCAAAACGGGAATAGGAATTGCCACATCATGTTCAGCAAAATTCATGATAGAGTTATGATCGAATAGAATCACGGAGGTATCGAGAACGAATATTTTTTTAGTATCTACCTTGGTTTTCTTCGTTGTTCTTCCAGCCATTTTATGTCTTTTCAGGTTTTGTTTTAAATGTAGAGTTATTGTAGAAAAAACAATTCTTTACTGCTCTTTAATTCTTAACATTTTGGGTCCAGCTTTGTTAATAACAAAAAAATGGCGGTTTAAGTAATTAAGAATGAAATTGTTTGTGTGTCTGCAAGAATCAAACGTGGTACAACTTGAAATTCAGTTTTACCGAACAGCTCATTAAAATTTTAAATTTGCGCTCTCAAAATTTCAACATGAAATTATCCACTGAGATTGTCACATCGGTTTTCCCCCAGTTCTCTAACAGAGGCTTAATTCAGAAAATTACTCGAAATGCTGATTTAAGAAAGTTCAAAACCAACGAGATCATTATTGACCCTGGTATGCCCGTACCTTTTGTACCCTTGATAGTTGAGGGTAATTTGAGAGTAATGAAAGTTGATGAGGAAAGTGGGCATGAACTATTGCTTTACTACCTTAAATCAGGAGAGACCTGTGCAACTTCATTGAGCTGCTGTATGAGTCATTCAGAAAGTGAAGTTGAAGTCGTAGCAGAAGAAGATTCGCTCGTTCTTGGGATTCCTTTAAAGTTTATTGATAGCTGGATGAATGATTACCCCGAATGGAGAAACTTTATCATGCAGACTTACAAGCAGAAATTTGACGAACTTTTAGAAACGGTAAACTCCATTGCATTTACGCAGCTAGACGAAAGGCTTGTTAAGTATTTGAAAGAACAAACGTTTTTACATTCCTCAAATATTTTGAAAACTTCGCATCAAGAAATTGCGGTTAAATTGAATTCCTCAAGAGAGGTTATATCGCGTCTTTTAAAACAAATGGAAAAGCGTAATATGGTAAGTTTGTCGCGTAATACTATAGAAGTTAAAAACCTTGATGATTGATTTGTGAGATTAATCACCAAAAGTGAAAAACAAGGCAGTTAGATTTGCCAAAAAAATAAGAAATGAAAGTAGAACAGTTATATACCAGTTGTATTGCCGAAGCGGCATACTTCATCGCTTCAAATGGTGAAGCAGCTATAATAGACCCACTAAGAGAGACTCAACCTTATTTAGATCTTCTAGAAAAAGAAGGGGTGAAATTGAAGTATATTTTCGAAACCCATTTTCATGCTGATTTTGTTTCTGGTCACGTAGATCTAGCAAAGAAAACTGGCGCCACTATTGTATATGGTCCAATGGCCGAAGCTGGATACGATCTTTACAGTGCTAAAGACAACGAAGAGTTTGTTATCGGTAACCTTACCATGCAAGT
>JAOARK010000202.1 GCA_025210575.1 Schleiferiaceae bacterium | reverse complement strand
TACCAATTCAAAGATTGCTTCGGGGTGTGAACCTGGAGAAAAACGGTCAAGATCTCCAAGTGAATAACGACCACTGTTAATCACTTCGTCTGCATAATCATAGGCCATTTGCCAATTACCTTGTTCAAGATAATCCTTAGCTAACATTGCTTTGGCAGCCCAGGCGTTTGCATATACACCGTTATCTTCTGGAAGGTTTGCTTCAGCCCATTTTAAATCGATTAGAATTTGTGCATAAACAGCCTCTACTGGAGATCTAAGAACTGCCTCGAAAGTAGGAGCCGTTTTCAAACCTATTCCTAATTGGTTATTCACTCCTCTACTATCATAAGGAATAGCAAATTGTCGCACAATTGCAAAATGATTCATGGCGCGAATGAACCTTGATTCACCTTCAAACCTCTTAGCAGATGCGTCACTTAGGCTTAAGCGTTGCATGTCTTTTATTACAACATTAGATCTGTAGATAGAACGATATGCATCTGCATAGACACCTTCAATGGTTCCATTGAAAAAGTTGGTTCCTCTGCGCCAAACTTGTTGATAATCATCTTGATTGTTGGGTAAAATCAAGTTGTCTGCTAGAAGCTCAGAAAGGTTTTGATTTTGACCTCCAAGGAAATTTGCTTGAACATCATATACTGAGTTCAATAATTGTTGAAGATCATCCTCATTTTTAATGGCCTCATCTTCTAGAATAATACCTGGTCCTTCAGGTTCGTAGTACAATATTTTCTCGCAAGATGAAAAGAGAATAACTCCTGCCAAAGCGAATACTATTTTTTGAAGTTGTTTCATAATCATCATGTATTAAAATCCAATTTGGATGTTAAGGTTATACGTAGTTTCCTGTGGCGGAGTTAAATAGGTAATGTTTGGACTCATGTTTCTGTCTGTAGTATTTTCGAAATCACGAGCAATTTCAGGGTCAAGTACAGGAGCTCTTTGGAAAGTCAATACATTGGTTGCAATAGCCGTAATTCTAAATGATTTCAACTTCATTTTTTCTAATGCATTTCCTCTAACGTTATAAGACAAAGAGATGTTTCTTAATCTCAAATAAGAAGCATCATGTAACCATTGATCTGTATTGATCCAATAGTCTGAATTACCATGGTTTTCTGGGTCTAAAGTAAGCGCTCCATATTCCGCTTGATCTCCAGGTTGTCTCCAACGATCGAAAAGATCGGTGCGCATATTCCAATCAGAAATAGCACCTAATTGACGCTTACTTGAAGAGTCATAGATGTTACCACCAATGGTATAAACAAACAGGAAGCTAAAATCCCAATTGCTATAGTGAAAAACGTTTGTAATTCCACCAATGGCATCAGGAAGTACATTACCCACAACCACTCGATTATCAGGGCTCCATTCGTATGTAACACCGCCTGCTATATCAAGGTAAGTTGGTCTTCCATTTTCTGGATCCACACCATTGTATCGAACTAAATAGTTGGTGCCTATAGGGCTACCTACAACAACACGTGTGTCATTTGTACCACCACTTACAGCATCTTCGGTATAGTTACCAATACTGGTTACTTCGTTGTAGTTTCTTGAAATATTAAATTGTGTTTCCCATTTAAACTTACCAATAAGGTTGCGTGTATTCAGGCTAAATTCAATACCTGTGTTGTATACACCACCAACGTTATCCCACCAATCGCGAAAGCCATTTGCTTGCTGCAGGGTAACATTGAGAAGCATATCTTTTGTCTGCTTGTAGTAATAAGCGAATTCACCAGTGATACGGTCGTTGAAAAAACCATATTCAATTGCTAAGTCTATTGTACTTGACGTTTCCCAGCGAAGGTTAGGATTATTTCTTTGGTCAGGATAGATATAAGGCTGTCCGTTGTACCCTAAATCACTTCTTCTGTAATAGTTAAAGGTTCGGTAATTTGGAATGTTAGAGTTTCCATTAATACCATAACTCACCTTCAATTTCAAGAATGAAACTGTTGGGTCGTATTTCAAGAAATCTTCGTTGGTTATCAACCAACCAGCAGAAACAGCGGGGAATAAGCCATACTTATAATTCTCTCCAAATTTGGAGGAGCCGTCTGAACGCATTAAGAATTCACCGAAATATTTGCCTTTGTAATTGTAATTAACACGACCGAACAAACTGGCAAAAGCCCATTCTTCTGGAACGTTTAAATCATTTCTAAAGTAGATACCAGACTCTGAAATTGGTGCAAACGCGGCTTCATTACTTTTAGTTCCAAAGTCATTCACCTTGTTGTATTGGTATTCTGCACCAAGTAAGAAGGTAAAGTGGTGATGATCATTAGCATCCCAAAGATGCGTAGCGGTTACGTTAACATTTGTTGAGTAGATCTCCCTTGTGGTTAAGAAAGCCTTTCCTCTTAATTCACCTGTGTTGGGGTCTGTGTTACTCATGTCAAACCCTGGTTTTTCATAAACGTCACCAGTAAAGTGCATGTAGTCTAATCCACCAAAGGCCTTAATAAATGTTTTTGATCCTGGTCGATAGGTAACCGAAAAATTATTAATGGTTCTTATCTCTCTATCATTCCATTCTTTTAACTCTCTTTGAGCTACCGGGTTATTATTGATATTTGCTAATAACCAGTAATCTCCTTTTTGATGTGGATTGCCGAATTGATCAACCGTATCC
>JAOARK010000201.1 GCA_025210575.1 Schleiferiaceae bacterium | reverse complement strand
ATTCAAAAGTGAATTGCTCATCATCTTTTAACAATTCATAAGTCGCTTGGCTGATGTTCACTTTACCAACTTCTCCAGAACTTTCCATGCGGCTTGCTGTGTTTACGGTGTCTCCCCAAATGTCGTACTGGAATTTCTTTACACCTACAATTCCAGCAACCACGGGGCCCGTATGAATACCTACGCGCATTTCAAAGGCTGCATGGTTATCCTCCCCCATGCCCCCTCCAGAGGGGGACAGGTTTTGTGCTTCTTTACTTGCTTTTCGCTTAATTATAAATTCTTTCATTTCTAGTGCTGCCAATACCGTGTTTTTCACCGACTCATCTGTTGGTACTGGCAAGCCACCTGCCGCC
This sequence comes from Schleiferiaceae bacterium, assembly GCA_025210575.1. Lineage (GTDB taxonomy): Bacteria > Bacteroidota > Bacteroidia > Flavobacteriales > Schleiferiaceae > JAOARK01. The sequence continues at coordinate 2,347 of JAOARK010000201.1, read as the reverse complement.
ATGTAGGCATCACCAATAGTTTTAATTTTTTCTATGCCGTACTTTTCCATAATGCCATCAAAGGCTTCAAAACAGGAATTAATTTCTTGCACCAAGGCTGCAGCCGAAAGCTTTTCACTTTGCTCGGTAAACCCTTTGAAATCGGTAAAAAGAATGGAAACTTGCTCAAAGTTTCTTGCATCTGCACGGCCTTTTTCTTTGAGTTCTTGAGCTATTTCTTCGGGGAGAATATTGAGTAGTAGGTTTTCGGAGCGATCTTTTTCTGTTTGCAGAACAGCTTTTGATTTACGCACGTAACGCCATCTACTATAAAAGCTCAATGCCAGAATAACAAAAAAACCTCCGATGCTAATAGCAATATTTCTCTGGTTTTCTTCTTTTGTTAATTCATCCTGATGCCTTTGTTGAAGGAGGCGAACTTCTTCTGCTTTATGAATACTGTCGTTAATGATAATTCTTTTGAATTCCATTTGTTGCAGCTTTTTATGTGCTTCTCCTTTACGTAGACTATCTTCTACAAGGTTTAATTTTTCATGATAAAGTAAAGCACGGTCGCCTTGACCTAACTCTTTGAAACTATTGTAGAGACATTCGCATCCCAATTTTTCTTGTACGAGCAAACCCATTTCTTGAGCAAGGTTATACCCTTCGGTGCAATATTCAATTGCTTTGTTATAATCACCTCTTTTTCTATAGATCCCGCCTATTTTTAAAAGAGCACCAGGTTTTCTTCCGTCTGCTCCCACTTCTCTAATTATAGCGAGGCTTTCTTCATAATACTTCAATGCAGCAGCCAAATCACCATTCGCTTCATAAACTACCCCGATATTACCCAAAGTGCTGGCCACCCCTCTTTTTTGACCAATTTCCTTCTTAAGTTTTAAACTCTTGTTAAAACTATTCAAAGCCTGCTCATCATTGTTCTGGCTATGATAGAAGCTTCCTATATTATTTAAGGAAATGGCAATACCATTCTTATCACCTATTTCTTCTTTTAGCTTTAAGCTTTGCTCATAATATTTTAAGGCATTAACGAGATCCCCTTGTCTTTCGTAAATAATTCCGATGTTATTTAAAGAGGACGCGATACCATTTTTTTTGCCTAATTTTTCCCGAATCGCTAAACTTTTATTGTAATAGTCTAATGCCCTATTGTAGATTCCTTGGTTTTTGTAAATAAGCCCAATATTATTAAGCGTTAATGCCATGCCAGCGTTATCGTCTAGTTGCTTTTTTAGCAAAAGGCTTTCTTCATATGCATCAAGGGCTTTTCCGTATGAACCTTGACTATGGTGTGTTAATCCAATTTTATTATAAGCATTTGCTATTCCCTTTTTGTCTTTGAGTTCTTTGAAAAGAAGAAGGCTCTTTTGATGGTAGTCTAATGCCTTATTAAATTCACCTAGCCTTCTATAATTTTCGCCAATATTGCCAAGAATCGTGGCAGCTGTTTCACTATCGTTTAGTTCTTCTTGAATAGTTAAACTCTCTTCATAATACAACAAGGCTTCGTTAAAGTCACCCAGAATATTGTACACTGTTCCTACATTGTTTAATGATGAAGCAATGCCTTTCAAGTCTTTAATTTCTCTTCGAATTTCTAATGCTTGTTTATAGAAATTAAGCGCTGTTTTGTAATCACCTTTAAGGTAAAAAGAGATGCCTTGAAAATTGTAAGCGTTAGCAACGGCTTTTGGATAGTTTTTTAATCGACCAAATTCAGCCAATAATTCAGCCAATGCATAGGCGCTGTCTGGCTGAGAGAATAAGAATTCTGTTTTAATATAATTGTTAAACGCGGAAGCCCTTACTGAATCTATTTCGGTTTTATCTTGCCAAACATTCCAAAGAGAATCGAGGTTGGTCTGTTGCGAAAAAGATGCATATGCTGAATTAAGAAATACTATAGTGAGGATGACTAATTTTTTCATACAACTTTTTGGCCTTAAGCCTTAGTTTCATACACAGTGGTTTCAGCAAGTGTAACAAACCACATCTCTGGATGCGGAAGTTAAGAAGAAAGACTTACGAATTCACTCTTCGCCACAGTTACGGCTGACGAAGTTACTCTTCGCTAAAGCTACGAGAAACCAACCACATGTCCATCTCTCCTTTTCCTTTTACTTCTATGGTTTCTCGTTTCTCAAATTCAAACTCCTTTTGGTCTTTGATCAATTCATAGATTGTAGAACTCAAATTTACTTTACCTACCACCCCATGGCTTTCCATGCGACTTGCCGTGTTTACGGTGTCGCCCCAAATGTCGTATTGAAATTTCTTTACCCCTGCAATGCCTGCCACAACTGGTCCAGTGTGAATACCTACGCGCATTTCGAAAAATGGCTCT
>JAOARK010000200.1 GCA_025210575.1 Schleiferiaceae bacterium | reverse complement strand
TGCTTGAGGATTGTTTCCAGAATACGCGTGGTTTACGTAGGTTCGGCTCTGCGGCCACTGATCTGGCATATGTGGCTTGTGGTCGCTTTGATGGATTTTTTGAATACGGCTTAAACCCTTGGGATGTTGCCGCTGGAGCTTTACTTGTGCAAGAAGCAGGAGGATTGGTTCGTGATTTTCAGTCTGGAAATGACTTTGTTTTTGGTCGCGAAATTTTAGCAGGGTCTACATCAATATTCCCAAGTCTAGAGAAAATGGTTCAGAAAAACATGAACGAATGACTCCAGTGTATTTCATTCCCGGTATGGGAACGACATCCGAGGTATTTAGTGACTTAGACCTCGATAAAGAGTATCGGTTTCTAGAATTCCTCGAACCTTTTAAAGATGAAAACCTTTCGCAATATGCGACAAGAATGAATGAATCTATTCAACATAAAGAGGAGATCATTTTAGTAGGCATGAGCATGGGCGGTTTTATTGCCCAAGAAATAGCAGCGCTTAGACCCGTAAAAAAGATAATTCTTATTTCTAGTTTTTCTAAAGGGCAAGATTGGCAGTATTTTTTGAAGTGGATCAAGAAATACAACATTACAGACCTCATGACACAAAGAGCTTTTAAAGATATCATCATGAGCACGCTTTATGTTCTTCCAGGATACTCCTCGACCATTAGAAAAAAGTCTATCGAAATGGCAAAAACTTTCTCGAAAGAGTACTTTGAATTTGCCGCGAAACAATTACTTGGTTGGACACCAATATCTGTAAATTCTGAAGTTGTTCAAATTCACGGGAGTCATGACGAACTATTTCCTATTGCCTCATTTCAACCAAAGTATACCATTGACAGAGGAGGTCACTTAATGATTTTTACTCACTCAAAAGAGATTTCACAAATATTAAAGACCGAATTAGCCTAACACTTACATTTGCGCCCCATGAAAGTGATAGAAACAAATATTCCAGGATTATTAGAGATTATCCCTAACGTTTTTGAGGATGATCGCGGCTACTTCTATGAGTCTTTCAACAAAGAGATTTACGAGGGAATAGGGATTGAAGAAGAGTTCGTTCAAGACAATCAATCTCTTTCTCATACTGGAGTGTTGAGAGGGCTACATTTTCAAAACCCTCCTTACCAACAAGGAAAACTAGTTCGAGTAGTTACCGGGGCTGTATTAGATATTGCCGTTGATATTCGCAAAGGGTCACCAACTTATGGGCATCACCATGCAGTAGAACTTACGGAAGAAAACAAAAAGCTTTTTTGGATTCCAGCTGGATTTGCTCATGGATTTAAAGTGCTTAGAGATAATACCATTTTCTCATACAAATGCACTGGAGGATACAACAAAGAATCAGAAGGGTCGGTACTTTGGAATGACCCAGAACTAAACATCGATTGGGGCGATCTTTCTAGTCCAATCTTATCTGAAAAAGATCAGCTTTCTCCAAAATTCTCTGAATTAGAGAGCCAGTTCGCTTTTTAGGTAGATTGTTAAAAACATCGTTTGAAAATATTGTAGAGATAAAGTTTTATCCTACAATTTTTCGCTGTACTTTTCTGTTTCAATTACCCGAGTAATATTGAAATGAAAATGAACGCAGGAATAAAAGGGGTAGCCATCGCCACCATCATCGCTATAAGCGGAGTTTTAATTTTTTCTAGAACCGACAAAGAAGAGGATAAACAGTATAATTCAGAGTTTAAAAACGAATATGCAGTCTATGCCATTCCTCTACCTGAACAAATGGATTTTGCAGGGGAGTCAGTACCTTTAAACGACCCAGACATCCATGAACGAATTGATCGTGAGCTTCATGTCAACACATATTGGCAAAGCAATGGTCTTCTAACCTTCAAAAGAGCTCACAAATACTTTCCGATTATCGAACCCATCTTAGCTGAAAATGGTGTTCCTGACGATTTCAAGTATTTGGCTGTTATTGAATCTGGTTTACGCAATGTTGTATCACCAGCAGGGGCCGCAGGGTATTGGCAATTCATGAAAACTTCTGGAAGAGAATTTGGATTGGAGATCAATAGCGAAGTAGACGAACGCTACCATTTAGAAAAAGCAACTGTAGCTGCTTGTAAATACCTATTACAAGCTAAAGAAAAGTTTGGAAGCTGGACGCTTGCTGCAGCAAGCTACAATATGGGTATGGGCGGATTGAACAAACAATTAACTCGTCAAAAAGAAGATGACTATTACGATCTACTTTTGAATAGCGAGACATCCAGATATGTAATGAGAATCCTCGCTCTTAAGGAAATAATGGAACACCCTAAAGAGTATGGTTTCAACTTTAGAGAAAAAGACCTTTACCCCATTGATAAAGTCAAGGTGATAACAATTGACACTGCGGTTACCAATTTTGCCGATTTTGCTCAAGAACGAGGATTATCATACAAAACATTAAAGTATCACAACCCGTGGTTGAGACAGACCTATTTAAAAAACACAACAGGTAAGTCGTATCAGATTAAACTTCCGGAGTAATCAATTGAGCTTCTTTACGAAGCATTCGCTTCTTACGGATAGAAATAAAGATCAATCCTGGAGGAGCGGATAGAATATTTAGGATTATCGCATCTATCGGGTCTGGAGTACCTTTCATATTGTGCACTATGGTCACAAAGATTGAAGTTGTTAACCATGC
>JAOARK010000199.1 GCA_025210575.1 Schleiferiaceae bacterium | reverse complement strand
AGCCCAATCAAGATATTTCACATTATTTACGTGATTGTTTATGTCTAGATCAGTCAAACCTGTTTTAATCTCCATCCAATTCATAGGTTGAAACGAAGCTATTTTCTTAGGAGGTTCTTCAATGGCATGTTTATTTTCTTGGTCTAAAAGATGCTCATACTTATCAATTAATGAAACTGGCCGTCTAGTCTTTAGATCAATCATTAAATAGGAAGACGTGGCAGTGGCAATCTTTTGATCTTTGCAATAGACCTCCAAATCTCTATAGGCATAAAAATGGTCTTTCCTTTTTGGCCAGGTAATTACCTTTAGTTCACTGCCATAAACCGGAAAGTCTTCAACTTTAATTTGAAGTTTAGCCATTGCCCAAGTTAAACCGTACTCTGCTATTAGTTCTTCTAACCCAAAGCCTAATTCAACAGCATGTCGCCAAGCAGCCAATTGAAGAATATCTGCTAAACCTGAAAGTTTTAATCTATTGTTAAAGCCAATCTGTTGCCCTTCTACAGTAAACTTATAAGTGGCAATGGGCATAGATTACAGCATTCTCTTTAATGCCAGTAACATGTTGCGCTCGAGTGTAGAAAAGTTATGATCTGCATTGAACAATTCAAGTATCTCCTTCATAAGTTCCTTTTTTTCATCAGGAGATTTGATGTATTCATTCTTATGCTCAGCAATGATATTAATACATTCAAAATCTGAACAGCGATCAGCAATTCTTTTCAACGTTTGATATCGTTCTTCGGGAATAGTTTGAACAATGAAATCATGTTCTTCTTCTGAAATATTGAAGTCTGAACTCGCAGCGCAGATCATGATGAAACTTTTGTAATCATCATATGATTTTATTTCACTAATTCCAGTCATAACGCCCTATTTTACACAAAGTTAAAAAGATGAATTGTCATCTCTAAATTTTAAACAAATTACTTAATTAGGCCTGAGAAATTTGTTGACTTTCCTCAGTATCATCAACTTTTTTAAGTGCCCAGTTTAATAGTGGTGGAGTAATAAGTGTTGTTGCAATCACCACAATAATAATCATAGAGAACAAATCTGCATCTAGTACACCTAAGCCTTTACCAATACTGGCAAAGATCAAACCTACCTCGCCTCTTGGCAAAAGCCCGATACCGATTACCAATTTATTATATCCTTTCTTAACAAAGACCCCGGCCAAAATCTTTCCTGCTGCTGCTACAACCGTAAGTCCTAATCCAACAGACAGTACATGCCATTCTGCAAAAGTTGTAATGTCTACTTGGAAACCCATCAATACAAAGAATACAGGCGCAAAAACCGCTTCAAGAGGGCTAAGGATAGTTTCAAGATTTTGTCCTTCTTTTTTAATCCCTTCAAACATGTCATCTTTCAAAATTAAACCAGCGGCAAATGCACCAACTATTGTAGCCAATCCAATAAAATCTGCTGCCCACGCTAAAAACATCAACAAAGCAAATGGATACAGTAACAAGGTATTCCCACCTGCAACTTTGCTAAACGTCCTGATATTTCGTCTTAGAAAGTACTTCTCTAAAAAGAAGACTCCCACTAAGAAACCAAGAGATTTTCCAATTATAATGGCTAATTGAGAAACTTCTAAACTTCCTGATGAAACAACTCCTGAAACAATTGCCAAAAGAATCAGTCCAAGAATATCATCAATTACTGCTGCACCGAGTACGAGTTTAGCCTCCTTTAAATGGATCTTATGTGCATCCTTAAATACCCTTGCTGTAATACCAATTGAGGTGGCCGCAAGGGTTGCTCCCACAAAGATGGCAATATTATCATCCGCACCTTCTGGCACAAAAAAGTGCATCCCCAGATAACCTAATGCAAACGGAAAGACCACTCCAAGTACTGCAACCACAATAGAACTCCCTCCCATGTTGATCATTTCCTCAATACTGACTTCTAAGCCCACCATGAAAAGCAACAACGTCACCCCTAAACTGGAGAATAACATGGTGTAATTTGCATTTAAGAATGTATTCTGAAAATGACCACTCGTCATAAGGTCATTCAATTTAGTCTCTACTTTTTCAGGGAGATCTAAGCTCATCAACTGCGCTTTTATATTATCATCCCAAGAAATGGATTCATCGGAGAGATGGCTTAAGACGGCATTAATTTCGTTGGTATGCCTAATGGTTACGATAACCTCATTACCTAACTGATACCCTAAAGCACCAATTAAAATTCCAATGATTAACTCCCCTAATACTTCTGATTGATTCAGTTTTCGTGCAATAAAACGTCCAATAACAGCTGCAGAAAGAACTAAGAATACGGCAAGAAACTCACTTGAATAAGGATCTCCATGACCACCGCCATCTCCTTCAGCAAATGCAAAAATTGAAAATCCTAAAAAAGCTATAAGAGCATATAATTTTTTCATAATCAAAGTGGTTTTCTTACATAGAAATAAAATCCATTCTTTTGGCCAATAAAGGTAAGGTCAGAAACTTCTTTCTCTAAATTTTCAACTGAAGTTACTTTGCATGAAATATAAACAGGTTTATCAATTTCTCCATTAAACAACCATTCTTTGTTTTGGTATTTGTTTGAGGCCTTAGGTTGCACCTTTCCATAAAAAAGATCGGCATAGCTTTTATAACCATAAGTAGTTAAGTATGCATCTTCCTGACTATGTGTCTCCCAAAACTCTATGGCTGATCTTTGGCTGTATGATTCAATCTTTGATATGTAAAAGATTAAAGTAGCCATGACCCAAATTGCTGTGCCGAAAAACAATGTATTGAATGATAACACTTTGCGCTTTGTACTATAACCTATAACCGATATCAAGATGACAATAAGCATAATTATACCTGCAATTGCTTCGAAACCTGTCCATTCGACCACAGCGTTCAAATTCTCAAGAGCAAATTGGTCTTTTTGAAATAGTGGCTTAATCCTTTCTATGTTCATCCCAACAAATGGCAAAGCTACCGTTACTAAAGAGGCTATTAAACCAATAATAATTAGCGAGAATCGCATCCAGGTTCTGAACTTCCATTTATTCTCTACTATTTGGTACAAGCTTAATGCAGCTAAATAGGTTAATGGGTAATAGGCCATTGAAGAATAATGTACGATCTTGGATTTTACAATGGTGAAAAGAACTAGAATGACCCAAAAAAGAATGGTCATCCATTTTTTAAAGTCTTTCTGAGTTTGGTTACTCATAGAGCTTCTAAACATCGCTTGTATCATAAAAATGGAAGCAGGAAAGCATCCAAAAAGTAGGACCACTACGTGATAACCAGGAAAACCTCCATGACCCGCATCAGGGGTTGAAAACAATTCCCATTGTCTGATAATGAATTCTTCGGTGAATTGAATACCGCTATTCAAAAAGTTTAAGCCAAACCAAATACCTGTGATTAGCAATGTAACCAATGAATATGTGATTAACGCTGGAATTTTAACGGGAAGTCGAAATGAATTGGTTACCCAATAAACTCCTATGACCAACCCTGTAATCAGAAAGGCTACCGGCCCTTTTGTCAATATGGCAATTCCAGTAAAAATACCTGCCCAAATGAGATAATGCTTTGGTTTTTT
>JAOARK010000198.1 GCA_025210575.1 Schleiferiaceae bacterium | reverse complement strand
CTTACGCCTATCCTGACCAAGGGTTTATGTCCCGATTTGCTCAGGCCATCGAAAAGGAATATCCCCAATTTTTCATGTTTGGCGAAACGTGGGTACATGGACCACAAGTGCAAAGCTGGTATGCCGAAAAAAGCGCTAACAAGAATTTTGATTCCCATCTACAAAGTGTTACCGATTTTCAATTTGCTTTTGCCCTGCACAAAGGATTGAATGAAAAACACGATTGGGCCAAAGGAATTAACCGTTTGTATTATGTACTCAGTGGAGATTACATGTACGAGAACCCTTCTCATTTGGTCACCTTTATAGATAACCATGACATTGCCCGCATGTATGGATTGTATGGAAAAGACATGAATAAATACAAAATGGCAATAGCCCTTCTGATGACCTCACGAGGTATTCCTCAGATGTATTATGGCACCGAAATATTGATGGCCGCCACCGATGGTCATGGTGAAATTAGAGAAGACTTTTGGGGAGGGTGGCCTGAAGACACGGTAAATAAGTTCACCAAAGAAGGTAGAAGCGATTTAGAAAATGAAGCGTTCGATTTTATTCAATCTTTAGCCAATTTTCGAAAAAACAGCTCGGCTTTAACGGAGGGCAAACTGGTTCAATTCGTTCCCAGAGAGGGTGTGTATTGTTATTTCCGTTACTCGGCAGACGAGGAAATCATGGTGATCGTAAATGCTTCTGAAAAAGCAGTAGAAGAAAAATTAGATCGTTACGAAGAACGATTAAGGTCAAAATCAACCTTTACAGATGCCTTAACCCAAGAAGCATTGCCTATTGAAGAAAATCTTGAATTAGGACCGTTTGAGACACGAATTTTTGTGGTAAAATAATTCTTGGGTAAAGACTATCGTTTATATTGCTAACGATTTACTGTAAAATGAAGAGAAGATGAAGGCAAAGGTTGTATACGTAATGTTGGCCATGTTAGTTCTAGATATTTTCAGCGCTTGTAAAAGCCCGAATACTTACAACGTAACTATCAATGGAGTTTACATGATTATGCGTAACTACACTAACAACCAAGCTCTTTATGAAGATGATGTTATCGATGCTGAACTTCTTGAGGCCAACTTGCAATATGAACATGTACAGTTTGGTTCGGATTTTAAAATCACCATGCCAGGATTTTTCACCTCTACGGCTTATGCCGGAGACGATGGAAACTACTGGAGTTTTACCAATCGATTTTCTGATTTCATGGTTTTAGCGAAGGCCGAATCTGGCCCCGATAGAAACATTACAAGCGATTGCACTTTTATTTATAAAGGAGTGGAATACACCGAAACGGATGCCTTAGCGGGAGCCATGAACAACTCTTTAAATCAATATGGTCAAGAAACTGGAGCTTCCCCTTCTATCGGTTTGAAAGTGCGCTTCAATGAAAATTTGGCCAATCCAAATGAAACACAATTGATTCGTGTAAAGACCATTTTAACAGATTCTGAGCTTTTAGTGAGTTCAGAATATCTGAACATTAGATAAACCACCATGCTTCTTAAAAACCTAAACCTACAAAAAGTCCTTTTTTTGGACATTGAAACCGTTTCTGGTGTCAGTCAATTTTCTGAACTTTCAGAAGAATGGCAGAAACTATATGCTGATAAAACCAAATGGCAACGAAAAGACGAGTATAGCCCCGAAGAATTTTATGCCAAGCAAGCGGGAATTTATGCCGAATTCGGGAAGATAATTTGCATTTCTTGCGGTTTCCTTCGTCAAAGCGGAAGCCAAACAGAGTTTCATGTAAAGTCTTTTTATGGGGATGATGAAAAGATTCTTTTGCAAGAATTTGCTGATATCGTTACTCAACATTTCAACACCCCTTACCATCTGCTTTGTGGCCACAACGCCAAAGAATTCGATTTTCCGTACATCGGGCGAAGAATGTTAATTAACGGAATTCAAATTCCAGACACCTTAAATTTGGCAGGGAAAAAACCTTGGGAAGTTCAACACCTAGATACCATGGAATTGTGGAAATTTGGTGACTACAAACATTACACCAGCCTAAAATTATTGGCAGCATTGTTCGGCATCCCAACACCAAAAGACGACATTGACGGCAGTCAGGTAGGCTCGGTGTATTACAACGACAACGATTTGGAGCGCATCCGCATCTACTGCGAAAAAGACACTCTGACTGTTGCCCAACTTTTATTAAAATACCAGGGGCTACCCCTGATTACAGATAACAACATTATAACATCCAAGTGAAAGCAGAATTCTCTAATCTGGTTAGAAAACTAGGCGTAATCAATGCGGTAGACAACATGCTCTACACCTACAAACGCGTACAAAACAGCAAGGTAAATAAGGCCTTCAAAAAGGAATACCCCGATGTCCCTTTACCTCCAGATTATTTAATGTACGAGTCTTTTGGCATTAACTACAAAACTTATTTTTTAGATAGTCAAGAAGCGGCAAAAGAATTGGCCAGTCTGTTTGCCAAACACATTCAACTTAAGAATGCCAACATTCTGGATTGGGGTTGCGGTCCAGGAAGATTAATTCGGCATATGCCCAAAGCCATCGGCAATGGCTGCAAATATTATGGAACTGACTACAATAAAGATTCTATTGCTTGGTGTAGTGAAAATTTACCAGAGATTAAATTCAACCACAACGGCATAGAGGCGCAGCTTCCTTATGAAGATAATCAAATGGACGTGATCTATGGCATCTCTATTTTTACACACCTTTCACCTGATTCGCATTACGACTGGTACAAAGAATTGTATCGCGTTTTAAAACCTGGAGGTATCATGTTGTTGACCATGCAAGGCGATAATTTTAAAGCCAAGCTTACGGAAGAAGAACGCAAAGAATTTGACAAAAACCATTTAGTGGTTCGTGGCTATAATAAAGATGGTCATCGTTTATATTCGGCTTTTCACCCCAAAGCCTTTGTAGAACGGCTGTTTACTGGAGTAGAAATACTAGAACACATTGTAAAAGAACCGAAACCTGGTGGTGCAATTCCGCAAGACATTTGGTTGGTGAAGAAAGCATAGATATGCCTTTGATTCTTAGATCACCTTCTTGAACTAAACCCTAAATTTGCGGCCTATCAAGTAGCTATGGTACAGAGTAAAATTCAAGACCTCATTCGCAAAGAAGTAGAG
>JAOARK010000197.1 GCA_025210575.1 Schleiferiaceae bacterium | reverse complement strand
TACAATGGGGCTTTTCATTCTAAGTACATCAGATACATTAATCCATTTTATCTGCTCTAATAAGATGTTTTATTCTTCTATTAATTTAATTAACTTGTTATAGACGATTCCAATTGAACACTGGAATTGCTTGTATCATATCTACATCACTAGTTTTTAATTTTTCAAACCAGAAACAGTTTCGGTTTAATATTAATTAAAAACAACAAGCTATGAGAACAACCTTAAAAACAAGATTGCTTACGGCAATCCTGGTATTATTTGCACTTTCAGGATTTGGTCAGGTTCCCAACATCAAAAGAATGAATTACGGCAGCAAAATTTTGCCCAATCAAACGGAACCCGATTCTAAAATAAAACTTTCTAATGTAAAGGATTCTTTGGTTGTATTTAAAACGACTGATATCATTAATTACAATTACCTGGATTCAACAAAGAGAGTACTAAAAGGGGAAGTGAAACACCTTATGATTATTATTTATAAAAATTCTTTAGGTAAAATTCATGAAGATCCAGTCAAGATTACATCTATAGATATCAGGCTTGAACTCAAGGAAATTGATGCATTAAAAGACTCGAAAGAGATCATTGAGAAGCTTCAAAATGTGCAAATCGAGTCTTTAAGGAAATTTAAGATACCTGAAGTTTACCTGTATGTTGATTTGGAACGAAAAAGTAAGAAATTACTTGATTCAATATCTAACTCTGAGAATGTTATGGATAAGAATTCTAAACCTTCATTGGAGCAACCCTTTGATCACAACATCAGGATTGCAGAGTATGAAAAGATAAAGAAGTGGAAGAAAAAAATACAAGAAAACTATGCTAGTCAAATTGAATTGTTGAAGATTATTCGATCAAAAAATGCATCTGAGGCTATTATCTTTTTAAATCTGGAAAAACAGAAGGAAAAGGTGAAATCCGCCATTAACATAATTAATATTTATCTTGTCAAAGCCACGAAAAATGAGATGGATTCAGCGCACATTAATTACAGTAACAGCAGTGGAGAGCAAATATTACAATGTCACAAGCGAAAGCTAGATTCCATTGTACTATTAGAGCATCAAATGGATTCACTTTACCTGGCTTATACAGAAGATTATCTTAATCACCAAAAATTGACAGTTGCTTTTGGACCGTATCGTTCAAGAGCTTTCTATAACTTGATTTATGGTAATGGAGGCAGTAAAGTAAGAACTTTAACTACTTCTGGTTTTACTTTTGGTGATAACTTCAGTTCATTAAATACATAACTGGTGTCAGGTCAATTGAGCGTTTTAAGAATAGGTTTTGGTACCATGGTATCCACAAATTCATCTTCTGATGAAGAGAAAGCGAAAGAAGAAGAAGCATTTCAACATCTCGCTAATCTTGGTGGCAACACAGTATTAAAGGTTGAGTATCCTTTAATGTACTTGCATGTTTCCAAACATTATTTTGAGCTCATCGGAAGGTTCACTGGAAAAGGGGCAGCAGATATTCCACAGTTTGGAACTAATACTGACAAATGGGATGGAAATGCATCATTTGGTCTTGATCTCTATGGAGAAGCTTCAACAACAAATAAAGATATAAAGTTTTTCTTTAGTGGGAATTATAATAAGGTAAATGGAACGAGTGAATTCAGGGAGAACCTTGGTTCAAAAAGTAATAATTTTTTTCTTGGTCAGGTAACGGTAGGCTTGATTATTTTGAATAATATCAAGCTTTCTTTGAATGTTTTTACTCACCGTAATGAATCCAAACTTAGAGGTAGAAATATCATTATCGGTGGTCAGTTTCTACATTAAAACATTAAGGTCGCTCAGACTAAAGAGCGATCTTTGTTTTTCAGATCTTATTATTGGAATATGCAAGGATAAATTCTACAAGAATTTAAAACACTCTTGGGTTGCTGAAACTTCAATCTTTTTGATCTCTATACTCTTTATCAGTTTGCCCTGCAAAAATCACTTAAGGTTCGATAGTCCTCCACCTTACTTCTTTTTGCAAGCAATCTTTTTTCCAGTTTGCTCAATCGAACAACCAGTAAGACATCCAATTTCTCATGTTCATCTGTTTTGGGTCTCATAGCTTTTTATTATTTGGCCTTCGCAGAATCCAGCCTTTCATCCCCAGATGAAAGGTCCCTGCCGGAAGGCACTAGAGTTTTTGTATTACAAAAACACATCTTGCTAAGTACATTTTTTAAAAGATGGTCCTAAATAGAAACGAAATATCCCATCCCTGTTTCCATTACCAAAATTTGATCTTATTTGCATATAGTAAGGCCTTTATACATGCGTAAGCATCCCTTCAACCAAAGGACATGTTTTCTGCAAAAGGAAGCGGAATAAATGAACTGTGCGCCGGAGGGAAAATCATTTCAATGTGTTTTGCCTTGCTGTGTCAAAGTGCTATATCAGTTTATTTTACTGATATAGCTTTTTGCTCTCTGAACCTCACAACATCAAATCTCAAAGAAACGCTTTGAAATGATTGGGCGCGTTTATGCCGAACTCTTTTTCTGAAATCATGCCGTTTTCAACTTCGCTTTCGCATGTATTAAGGACGGTATCTTACAATTTTTTACTTGTAGAAAGAGAGTAAGAAAATCAGATTTTGTCCGGGAACACATAAGTAATAATTTCTTGATTTTCTTACTCTTTATCAATAGTCTAATCGATACAAACAGCACCAATTCATACAAAAATCGGGGTGTTTTGGATTCTTGAACGCTTATTTGGGAAGAGGCTTTCGGCAAATTGAATTCTAAACTGATACTACTTAAAACTCATATTTACATGTGGAATTACTTTCCACAATTTTAATGAAATTTTTCTCTAAATAAATATCATAATTCTACCTTTAACTGTAAACAAAATTGAATAGCTTAACTCATCAATTCGAAAGAATAAATCTGCATAAACAAAGAGAATAAGTCATAAAATATCAGTATATACAAGTATTTTTGAACTTAAGTGTACGTTCAGGTGAGTACTTCTCTCATAATATTTACAATCATCTTATTTATCGCCTTTTAGGAATAATACTATAGGAGCCTGCAGCTCCACACAAAAAAAATCCATCCTACAAAGTAAGATGGATTTTTTATATCTATTGGTTTTCTATTACAATACTTCGGTTGCTACGAATTCTACTTTAGTTGAGTAAGCACCTTTCTTAAGATCTTGCTTGAAAATGCTTTCCTTGTTCATTTTAGCCTGCTTGGTTCCCATTTCCCAGAAGATGGTGAAGTTGTTTGCTTCTGAATCACCTGCGTTTGAGGCTTTACCATTGTGACCTAAAATTACTGTCGCTTCTTCTGAAAGTGCCAAAGGATTCTTTTCTGCAAAGTTCTTAATCTTGTTACTTCCTGTGAACTTAGCGCTCAATCCTACGTTATCTAGTGGCATTGTTGTTTGTCCGTCTTCGTGCTTGAATTCATCCTGTGCCTTATAACTTAGGTTCCAGTTTGCAGTTGATG
>JAOARK010000018.1 GCA_025210575.1 Schleiferiaceae bacterium | reverse complement strand
TTCATACATTGGGAAATATAACATGTCTACTACATTTCCTCTTAAAAAGGCAGAATAGCCCTCTGTAGAATATTGTGCCAAGCCATGATAACCTGTCCAGGCCATAAGCTCTTCATTGAATAACATTCCCTTGTCGAAGATTAACCCATAAAAAGCAGAGTCAATCATGTTGCCTATGGCGCCCGCAGTAATTAAAGAAACAGACACGATCGCAACACCAGAAGCTTTTGATTTGATCAAACTTCTGAGCCAATAGATTAATCCACTAATAGCGAAGACCCTAAAAATGGAAAGCGCGAGTTTACCGTAGTTGCCACCATATTCTAATCCAAAAGCCATTCCGGGGTTCTCGGTAAAATAGATTTTAAACCAACTAAGAATTTCGATAGAGTCGCGCAACTCCATATTGGTTTTGATCCACAGCTTTAAAGCCTGGTCTATGATCAAAACCAAGAAAATAATGAGAATCGATTTTTTCAAACGACTATTGCTTCATTTTTGCCTCCATGCTCAATGTAGCATGAGGAACAAGCTTCAATCTTTCTGCTTCAATAAGCTTACCCGTAACACGGCAAATACCATACGTTTTGTTCTCAATGCGTAACAAAGCGTTCTTTAAATCACGGATAAATTTTTCTTGACGAGCTGCTAATTGTGCATTCGCCTCTTTACTCATGGTAGCAGATCCTTCTTCAAACGATTTAAAGGTTGGTGCGGTATCATCGGTACCGTTGTTTTTATCGTTGGCAAATTGCTCTTTCAACAATTCAAGATCTCTTTCTGCATTTTCTATCTTGCCTAGAATAATCCCTTTGAATTCTTCTAATTCGGCATCTGAATATCTTACCTTATTTCCTTCCATTATACGTTGTTTTTTAAGCAAGGGATGCGAATATATACTTTTTAGCCACGCTAAAACATCAATTTTCAGCTTCCTCGATTAGACTTTTTCAACAGCCATTTTTGTTTTCACTCCATCAAACTCTATCCAGTCGTTTGTAACGTCTTCTGCAAACGAAATGTTGTTGGCTAGTGTTTCTGTTTTAATGTACTCTAAATTGCCATTTACAGCAGATTGCAGCAACTCATCTGGGTACAGGGCAATATTAATTCTATCGGTTACTTCAAATCCAGAATCTTTTCTGGTGTTCTGTATTCTATTGATCAACTCTCTTGCAATCCCTTCCCTCTTAAGTTCCTCATTTAGAGTTATATCTAACGCGACAGTGGTTCCGTTTTCCGTAACGACTAACATGCCAGGGATGTCTTTGGTGCTGATCTCTACATCGCTTAAAGTGAATTCAGCCGGAGTATCCCCTAAGCTTGTACTTAAAGTTTCACCTTGTTCTAGTGCGGCAATATCCGTTTGGCTTAGGCCAGAAATGTAACCTGCAGCTAACTTCATATTCTTACCAAATCTAGGCCCTAAGACTTTAAAATTTGGCTTAATATTCTTTTCAAATACACTATCCGCACCTGTGGCTAAGACCATTTCCAATTCTTTTACATTCACTTCTGAAAGAATTAAATCTTTAACCAATGCCAGTTGGGATTTAACTTCTTCTTGTAATACCGGCACCAAAATGCGCGCCAAAGGTTGGCGAACTTTTAATCCTTCTTTCTTTCTCAAAGAAAGAACCATTGACGAAATCTGTTGTGCGAGGTGCATTCTGTCTTCCAAAGCGGAATCAACCATCGATTTGTCTGCAACAGGGAATGTGCTTAAATGCACTGATTCGCTAGAATCTTTGCCAGTAACGCTATGTAAATCTCTAAACAGTTTTTCCATAAAGAATGGTGCCAAAGGCGATGCCAATCTCGAAACGGTTTCTAAACAAGTATAAAGTGTTTGGTATGCAGAGATCTTGTCTGTGCCATATTCCCCTTTCCAGAAACGTCTTCTACATAGTCGAACGTACCAGTTACTCAACTTGTCTGTTACAAAGTCTTGAATAGGACGGAAAGCTCTTGTAGGCTCAAAGGATTCCATACCATCTTGAACCTGATCGATCAATGTATTTAACTCAGAAAGGATCCAGCGGTCTATCTCAGGTCTTTCGCTTAAAGCGATGTCGTCTTCTGCGTAGGTGAAGCCGTCCAAATTCGCGTAAAGCGCGAAGAATGAATAAGTATTGTAAAGTGTGCCGAAGAACTTACGTTGGACTTCTTGTACACCGTCTAGATCAAATTTTAAGTTGTCCCAAGGTTGCGCATTGGTGATCATGTACCAACGTGTGGCATCTGCACCATACTTGTCCATGGTTTCGAAAGGATCTACCGCATTGCCTAAACGCTTAGACATTTTCTGGCCGTTCTTGTCAAGAACAAGTCCGTTTGAGATCACATTTTTATAGGCAACAGAATCGAATACCATAGTGCCGATTGCGTGAAGCGTAAAGAACCAACCTCTTGTTTGGTCTACCCCTTCTGCAATGTAATCTGCAGGATAAGACTCTTGGTTATCTATCAACGCTTTATTTTCGAATGGATAGTGCCACTGTGCGTAAGGCATTGAGCCAGAGTCAAACCAAACGTCAATCAAGTCGCTTTCGCGATACATTGGCTTGCCAGAATCTGAAACGAACACAAGCTTATCAGTGAAGTTCTTGTGAAGATCTACCGCGTCATAGTTGGACTCATCCATGTTTCCAACTTCAAAGTTGGTTAGCGGATTATTTTCCATAAAACCAGCTTCAACAGCTTTTTCAGCGGCAGCTTTTAATTCTTCAATAGAACCAAAACACTTCACTTCTGTTCCGTCTTCTGTTCTCCAAATGGGTAATGGTATTCCCCAATATCTTGATCTAGAAAGGTTCCAGTCGTTTAAGTTTTCTAACCAGTTTCCGAATCTACCGGTTCCTGTACTTGCGGGCTTCCAGTTGATCGTTTTGTTCAACTCGATCATGCGGTCTTTCTTGTCGGTAGACTTAATAAACCAGCTGTCTAGTGGGTAATATAAAATGGGCTTATCTGTTCTCCAACAATGTGGGTAGCTGTGCTCGTATTTGGCAACGCTAAACGCTCTATTTTCAGTTTTTAACTGAATAGAGATTAAAATATCTGCCGACTTATCTGGAGCTTCACCGTCTTTGTAGTACTCGTTTTTCACGTACATGCCGGCTAAGTCACTATTAATAGATTCTACAAACTTTCCTTGAAGGTCTACCAATGGAACAGCATTTTCGTTTTCGTCTAAGATCAACATGGGAGGTACGCCAGCATCTTTAGCTACCATAGCATCATCCGCACCAAAAGTAGGAGCCGTGTGCACGATACCGGTACCGTCTTCTGTTGTCACGAAATCACCAGGGATAACCACAAACGCTTTTTCTGCATCTTGGTAAGGCGTTGCCCAAGGCAACAGTTGCTCGTACTTGATACCTAACATGTCGGCTCCACTAAAAGTATCTACCACTTGGTAAGGGATCTTTTTGGCGCCTTCTTCATAAGCAGCCAACTCATCGTTATTCGCTTCAAAGAATTTTCCGCCAAATTGCTTTCCGATCAAGTCTTTGGCCAATACCACTTGAATAGGTTCAAAAGTGTATTGGTTATATGTTTTTACTAAAGCATATTCAATCTTCTTGCCTACCGTAAG
>JAOARK010000196.1 GCA_025210575.1 Schleiferiaceae bacterium | reverse complement strand
GGGTCTAAGCGCTGCTATTTCTTGGGCAATAAAACCGCCCATGCTCATGCCTACTAAAATGATCTCCTCTTTATGTTGAATAGATTCATTCATTCTTGTAGCATATTGCGAAAGGTTTTCACCTTTATTAGGTTCGAGGAATTCTAAGAACCGATACTCTTTATCGAGGTCCAATTCACTAAATACCTCGGATGTCGTTCCCATACCGGGAATGAAATACACTGGAGTCATTCGTTCATGTTTTTCTGAACCATTTTCTCCAGACTTGGGAATATTGATGTAGATCCCGCTAAAATCTCGCGACCAAAAACAAAGTCATTTCCAGATTGAAAATCACGAACCATTCCTCCTGCTTCTTGTACAAGTAAAGCCCCAGCTGCAACATCCCAAGGGTTTAAGCCGTATTCAAAAAATCCATCAAAACGACCACAAGCCACATATGCCAGATCAGTGGCCGCAGAGCCGAACCTACGTAAACCACGCGTATTCTGGAAACAATCCTCAAGCAGCTTCATGTATTTTGGCATTCGAACAAAATCATGATAAGGGAAGCCTGTAGCTAGCAGAGTGTCTTTTAAGTCAGTCGCTTTTTTTACAAGAATTGGTTTGCCATTCATTTTCGCTCCACTATCGCGGATAGCTGAAAACATTTCATCAAAACCCATTTCATAAACCACTCCGATGAGCATACCTTTCTTGTCTTGAAGACCTATGCTAATGGCAAAGACTGGGAGGTCATGCAAGTAGTTTGTAGTTCCATCAAGCGGGTCAATAATCCAATTAAAATCATCCTTTATTACATCTTCAGTGTCTTCTTCTGTAATGAACCCCGCCTGAGGAAGTATGTTTTTAAGCTGATTCACTAATTTTTCTTCAGCTTGCTTGTCTACATAGCTCACAAAGCTGTTTAGGTCTTTCGTTTCAACGTCCTTTGAACTAATTTTTGTTTGCTCAGACTTAATGAACGACCCTACTTCGTAGCATAGTTCTATGACAGACTCAGTAATGGATTCTAGTTTCATGTTTTGAAGATTTGCTGTAAAAATAAGGTAGCGTGCTAGGATATTCACTCGGCTAGCACCGATAATTTTAAAAACTAATGGATGATAATTTCTATGTTTTCTCCATTTAATGTAGGTGGCAGCCACCCAGACCCAATTGCAAAGTATCCTGCATATTTTCCAGGGGTATCGGGCATTTGAATAGTGACTTTCAATTTTTGATTTAGGTCTGTGTTAGAAAGTGTTTTAAGCCTTTGCTCATGGATAATTTCCTTGTTCTTAAAAACATAAAAAACAAGTTGAACTGGCATCTCTGGATTCGCTTCAAGTAGAATATCTTCATTGAGCGCATCGCAAATGACAAGTTCTATATTCGCGGTTTCATTTGTTTGATTCTCCAATTTAACCGTGCTTGACTTAACACGTAGGCGTGTAAATGATTGAAAGTTCGCTACCCACTTATTAGGAATGTTCTCGTTGTAAAACTGGATTGTATCAAAGTTGTTTTGAAAGTAATTAGGAATGACTAGAACACTGTCACCCCGAAATAGGTCTTCACTTTTCCATAGATCAAACTGGCTTTTTCTACCTCTTATATTGTTAAGAGGAAAACCATTACCAGAAGCATAGAAAGAATAAAGAGATGCATCTTGATAGGAATTCATAAAGGCCACAGGTTGTCCACTTGCTTGATCCTCGATTATAGTCATTCTCTCCTGATTGAAAAATATCTTGAAAGGATCTTTAAGTTTTTGAAATCCAAAATCTACGGCCATTAAAAGCCGCATGGCAATAAGCAATGGAACGGAGATGATAGCAATCCTTTTTACTAAAACTGCATTATTTTGAAAGTACTTTACTCCAAAATACAGAGCTGGAAGAGTGGCAATCAAGGTCCAATGAGCTTCAGTTTTCCCTTTAAAAGTCATGAGAAAAAAGAAAACATATGTACCCCAAAAAAGGAATTTTAATGTTCGTTCAAAAGAGCTGTTTACTTTTTGCTTGTAAGCTGATATAAAGAATAGGATTCCTGTAAGGGGTCCTAAAAAGAATATTTGAACGAGTAAGTATTCTGTAGTGAGGTCAAAGGTATAAGCGGCCCTAGAAATCCTTTGAAAAAAGTGAAACTGCAAAGAAGGAAAACCAGCTTGAACTTGCCAAGTGAGATGTGGTATCAATAGGATAATTCCGAAAACTCCTGCGAACCAATACCACTTGTTCTTTAATAATTTGAAATTAGACAGAAGAGTAAAGAAAATGACCAACACACCATGGTATTTAGACAAGAGCATCGCAGCCATAGTCAACCCTAGAAGCAAAGAAGTTTGGAAGTCAGGTTTGTCTAAGAACTTTCGATAAACAAAAAGGTACGCTGATACCGAAACTAGCAAAGCAGCATCTGGCGTAGCGAGAATACCGTACAAATGAATGATCGCTACTGAGGTGATCAAAAGAAAATAGCTTCCTATGTTTTTTGGACCTATAATTTTCTCCCAGAGCCACAAATTGAAAACACCTAATAAAACCGGGAGAAGTCTAACTCCCAGTTCTCCAGAAAAAACATGAGTACCTAAGTGAATCAAAAAAGCGATTGCAGGGGGGTGATCAAAATAACCCCAAGAGAGGTGTTGTGAGTACATCCAATAATAAGCCTCGTCAGGGCTTAATTCGGTGAAAGCTGCCTGAAATAATTGGAGTACTAACCAAAAACTATAAAAAATCAGCCGAAGGTTTGATTTCACTTTTTGACTCTTTCTAATTGGTAATAGGCGAATATATTGTTTGATTCTTCAAGAGTCGCGTCAGATGTTAGATAAAAGTTTCATCAAGCTGTGGAGGTTATTGTGTTACATTAAAAATCCATTTTCAGATTCAAGAGGTTCTCGGATATTAGTATCATCGATCATTTCTCTTAAGTCTATTTCTATTGTCCTTGATATAGATGTGATAGGCACATCGTTATAGGTTCCTTCAAAAGGGTTTTCAGAATAGTCGCCAATTTTTTCCATAAGGAAGAATACCCAGGTAATAAGTGCAGTTAAGAAAGGCGTTAACCAGAACATCCAGTCTTCTTGTTCCTTCAAAATATCCATGAGGCCAAAAGGGATGAGCACCACAAAAATAAAGGTCATCCAAATGGCTACAGAAGCATATTGTCTAGGGAAAGGGAAGTTTTTAATGCGTTCAGATTTTCCTTGGTCGGTATAAAAAGTACCGATCAACTCGTGGAGTTCTACATGCCTAAAATTGTCGAAATATTCTTTGTCTTTCAACTCCTGCAACCTTTTAGATTGAGTTTTGAGAATCTGTGTGGCCTTATTGGATTTTTTGGCTATTGAATTGATTTCATCTTGCGATATGAAAAGAATCAATTCACTTTCTAACTTGTTATTATAATCTTCACAAACGGTTGGAGTATACAATCCATTTAGGCGATTTTCAATATGTTCCCATTCTTTGCTCAGCCTAAGCTGATGGCGTAGAGCCGTTAACCAAGCGAGGTGTCGCTAGATAAGTTCTTTCTGAATGTTCTTGTCGTTTTCACCTTGCGCAAACGCGATAACCGCAGCCGCAAATGTTCTACTGTTGTTAACAATGCTGCCCCATATTTTACGCGCTTCCCAGGTTCGATCGTAGGCACTGTTGTTCTTAAAACCGAGGTAGAAGGCTACGGCAATTCCTATAACACCAATAGGACCCCAAGGGATGGCAATATGCATGTCAATTTGGTCTACTAGGATGCATAATCCCAACCCGTAAAAACCGCCATAAAAAAAAGAGTTTTTAGACCAGTTGAAGGTCATCCAAAAACTGTACTTCCGTTTTGTATACATAGAATGTTTTTCAATTCAAATCAATCCATGAAAGATAAAAAACGGTGTGCATTGATGGGTATTTAAAAATTGAAGCAAAGTCAATTTTTCTAGAACACTCCATTTTTGTTGGCCACTTTCCCTCCAGTCAACCAGAAGAAAAAACGCATAAATCCATTAATAGGCTGTAGTGAATCCCAATGTTCTACAATCTTATCGTTTTCAATTCTCCAGGTATCACTTACGTTAATACCTTTGTTTTCATTTCCACGATCTTTCTTATTTGTTGTAATATGAGAGTGGAAGATGACAAAATCTCCATCTGCATGGATATGTTTTACGTCATAAGTGTAATCTGGAAATCGCTTTACAAAACTCTTGACATACTCTATCAGAGATTCAAAACCATCAGGTATTGAGCGGTTGTGCTGCTTATAAAATTTGTTATCAAAGGTCTTCGAGACTTCTTCAAAATTATGATCATTCATCAATAGCTGAACAAAGTTGACTATCGCTTTTACATTTTTGTTTTCCTGATCTGTCCAGCTTTCCTTTTTTAATTGATTGTAGTTAATCTTGAGCGTGTTCATTCTTATCCGGTTAATTATTACTTGCAAATTGAAAGTAACAAATGTAGAAAATAACTTGCAAAAAACAAGTGATATGTATTTTTATACGGAGAAGTGCATAAGGATGATGTTTAAACGGTTAGAGGCCTCACTTCAAAAAATAAAAAAGGCTCTGAACAATCAGAGCCTTTGAAAAAATAATGGTTGGGGGATAGTTATTTAACTATTGTAAGCTTTTGATAAGATCCTTTTTCGAGCATAAAGAAATAGGTTCCAGCAGGAGCGTTAGAAATATCAATTTGCATTTTAACTTTATCTATTTTTCCTGAAAGAAAGATTTGACCTGTAGAGGAAACAATCTTAAAGTCTTCGTTTAAATGCATTTCATGAGACTCTATACTCAAGAAGTTCTTCGCAGGAATTGGATAAACTTTGAAGTTGTTGGTGTTGAATTCATTTAAACCAATATTATCGGCAACAGTGAGGGTAGCCGAATTTGATGTATCTGAACAGGTACTTGAGTTAAACACACAGCGATAAACTTTGCCATTAAACAACATAGTGGCTGGAGATAATCGCAATGTGTCTGAATTTGTTCCTGAATAATAGTTGTTGTTAATCAAGTCTACATAGCTCGATCCATTTTGAATTTGCCATTGATATGAGGCGTTTGGATCATTGCTCGTTACAAAGAACTCAACGTTTGCATTTACCGCTACAGTTTGACTTTGAGGCTGAGTGGCCAAAGTACCACAAACATTAAGCTTAGCCGTCATACTTGTATCAAAGCAATCAGTGCCTTCTGCAACCACACATCTAAAGTTCACCCCGCTGTATTCCATTCCTGCTACATTAATTGTCAGGGTATCTGAATTCACCCCTTGGTAATTGCTGCCACTTAGATCTTGAAATGTTCCGGCACTATCCGATTGCCATTGATAGGTTAATCCAGCTTTATTGCCTTCAATACCAAATTCTGCTGAGCCTCCAGCCATAAGCGAGTAGTCTGAAGGTTGAGTGGTAACCTGAGCATTACATCCTAGGTATAGAGCATTTATTTCAGATTGTGTTAAAACACGACTCCAAATTCCCAGATCATCGATTTTACCATCAAAATAGTTACCGGCATGACTGCGACCAATGCGCAAGGGAAGTGCTGCTTGATTTGAACCCGTATATGTGAAATTTGAAGTTGTTATAAGACTGCCGTCTTTGTACAGCTTCATAGTTCCATTGGCATAGGTTGCTAAATAGTGTTCCCAGGTGTTCAATGCATAGGGGTTATGATGAGCCCAGCTCCAACCTGATTGTTGCTTGCCTGCCCCGAAACTTAGGTTACCCGTTAAATTCGTTTGAAAAATCCATATGAAGTTTCCACTCGTATTTGAAGATTGCATCACCGCAATGCCATATTCAGATACTGTTTTTTCCATCCAAAATGAAACAGTAAAAGAATCGGTTTGCGCAAAAGAAAAGGAAGGTGAGTTTACCACCATATACTGGTTGGTTCCATTGTAATCGTATGCCGCATTTGAGTTTCCGTTTCTGTCGGTAGTAAGAGTGGCTCCATTGTTTGTAAAGTCATTCCCGTTCCCACTTAAGTCGTTTCCATTTCCATCAAAACTCCACCATCCTTCTAAATCGTTTGTTGGAACATTTCCGGGTACTTGAGCATTCATTAATCCCATTGTGGCCACTGCCAACAATAAAGACATTGTTAGTTTTTTCATTGTATCAGTCTGTAAAATTTGAATAAATGTAATCCTCGATTATTACCGATACATAGATTGATGATAGAATAACAACTTTAGAACGTGATGTTAATAAAAGTGATGACTAGAAATTTTAATAAGAGTATTCTAGTTAGTTTCAAGAAACTCATACCACTCTTTCACCAGTTGTTCTCCAGCCTGGATTCCGATACCACTATAATTGGGTTCGGTTAACTTTTTAAGCGTAAACCAATTTTTATCAATGCCTAAAATTACGTCATGTTCAACACTGCTAAAAAGATCAAGTTTCAAGTTTCGCACTTGTTTGGCAACCTTAAGATCATGCAGCATCCTTTTACAATCGTCTTTATTGCAATACCGGATAAAGGTTAACCTAAAGTTGATTTTGCATAAGGATTCACAACGGTAGTAGACTTTCCCTTTTTCGTTTCGATCTACCTTAAATTTCAATAAATGGCTCGATCTAAAACTATAGACATCGGTATTTTCTATTTCTTCAATGTATTCTTTTGCCTTTCGATTTAGAGAAAAAAGGTTTTGGTAAAGAGACTCTTTCATTTCGGCTAAAGGCCAACTGTTCTCTTCTACATAGAAATATGTTGAATCGACTCGAATATCCATATCCTCGTAGGGATCGGAGCATAAATCTTCGGGTTCAGAGTACCCTTTGGCTTCATTTATTACTCTGATCAAGTCTATGGTGTCATAGTCATTGAGGCGATCTAAAAAGTAGTAGAGTTGTGTTTTCGAGGTATTCAATATTAAATAGAGTTGAAGCGTAAATATAGATTTGAATCATTTATTCTGCGGGATAATGTTAAGATACATACTACTCCAGCCATATCTTTTGCAGAAAATGCAAAAGCACAATTACCGGTTGGGAAATCGTAATCTACAAACAGTCATAGCCTTATTATTTTAGTTCATACCAAAATCAAGAGCTATGAAAACCTTAAGATTAAATGTTTTAATACTTGCCTTAACAATGGTTTATTTTTCTTCCGCTCAAGAGAAGAAGACCATTCAATTTGACAATGGCGATAGAATAAAACTTAAAGATGGTAATCGATACAAAATAGAATTTGTTTCAGGGGCAAAAAGGAAAGGGAAGGTTTTCCTTCTAGAAAATGGTTTTGTTCTTTCTCCTTTTGTTCCTCCAGTTTTTCATGGAGAAGATAAGGCGCAGATAGAAAAGTTAGGCATCAACATAGATGGAAATAGTTACGAGCCAAAACACTTGGTCTTTGTCAATGATTCAATGTTGGTGCTTAAATCTGAAGTGTTTGCCTACGATGAAATTAAATATGTGAATGCAAAAGGAAAGAAAGAACCCTTTGAATTAAGGAAGTATAATTTTTCTATTGGTCTGAATGGAACGCACATGAATACATCCTCGATGTCTAAGGAAATGCAAAATGCAGGTTTAAATGGTACAAAGTTTTATCAATCTGAAAGAACAATACTTGTTTATAATGATGGAGCCTTTTATGCTTCTAAGGAGTCTCATTACAGCGAAGAGAAATACCCAAAAGCTATTGGCGAATCAATGCAAATGGATTTAGACTTAAGTTACCACTTTAACTCGCGACATGGCATCATGTATAACTATGCAGGATATTATTCTAGAAGCTTTCAAGGGTTCAAAGAATTGGATGTGCATTTCGAATCTGAAACAAACCATTCTTATTCTTATAACACAGGTTTAGAGTTAATTATGAATATTAACGTCTCAAATCACTCAATTACTTATGTGCATAGTCTATTAAATCAGCGGTTAAATTTAGTTGTAGGTCCTTCATTAGCGATGGTGAATCATAATTTTCATATCAATGGAAGCTTAAACGAACGTTCAGGAGAATCGAATGGTAATTTATGGGGAGCACTGTTTGGAGGGTCTTTCAATATCATTCATAGAAAATTCTGGTTTATCAATGTGAAGTCCTATTACAAGTGGTATCCGCAACAATATGTTATTGGTCCGCAAGAATTATTTGGACTAAACGAACATGTTCAATTTGGTGAAGTTCCTTTATCGCTAAATTCATTTACAATAGGGTTTGGTGTAGGGCTGAGACTTTAGAATGGATTTAGCTGAAAGAGAAAGAATGTAGCTTACCATCTACTCACGATCTCCAAAGTTGTTTTTGGGTTTTTGTCGCCTCTGGGATCTATGGCAATTTCAGCATCAGCACTTACGTAAATTGGTGTACCTTTGGTTTTAAGGCAAAGATCAATGTTGTTATCGTTGTCTCTTAAATCAGCCAACATGAAAGGGGTTACTACTAAGGTGTCCTCACCATTGAGTACCGTCACATGAAAATGATTTAGTTCATTATCGCCTAATTCTTGACCGTTGGTTGCCTTAACGCCACCGGACCAAACGGTTCGTACAACTAGATCAGTTTCTTCTTTTGGGCAATCGCATCCACCTCCCCTTTTAACATAAGGATAGTCTTCATCAATAATAAAGTGTTCTGCATAACTTATGGTTGGGCCATCAGGTAGAGGAATGACCTTTAAATTCTGCCCTTTATAGTTTTGTCCACTTCTACTTTTAAGATTATCGACTATGGCGACAGAAATGGGAGGGTTTTCAGGATGTGTTCCATACTCACCAATCAAGAGCACCGTTCTTAATTCGAATTCCTCATTAGCCGGTTTAAGTGTCACAAATTCCACTTCCATTTTTTCACCACTTTGTGTTGTGACCTCAAAGTCAGATTCATCCAAAGTGGTAGGGTCAATTTCTTGGGAAAATACAATGGGCATTCCGTTTTTACCTGGACCTTTTCTGTAGAGTAGCAAAGATTGTTTGGGTAACTCATCCAAACCAAAAAAAGCACTCAACATTCGAGCTTGTCGTTTTTCGTCTATTTCTGGAATAGAATCGGACAGCTTTATCCTTCTGAAATAGCTAGTGTATATGATGAATGAAGCAACTATGATAAGCAAGGTTGCAGCGAAAAAATATAAAAATCTTTTAGCTGTATTGTTCATGTAAAAGCTGAGATGAAAGGAATTATCTTTTTTCGGAAGATATTAAATTGATGAATAGAAGGAACGTGCTGATAGACAACATCGTAAAAAGAATCAAGGGAATATAAGTGGATAAGAATGATCCAGATTCTACTTGAGCGTAATAACGCATGGGTGCAAAATGTGACGGATTCAGCCGCAAATAAATATTTATGAGAATAGGAATAGAAACCGTCACTAAGAATTGAAAAACCGTTAAAAGTGTATTGAGTTTTAATCGCCTTTTACCAATCCTGTATGTCAATAGATTCAACCCTAATAGCAAACCTAAGAAAATGTAAATCGATGTATATGAAATGACATAGTACGTGTCATAAATATTTAAATCGAAAACGGTGTTTTTGCTAGATGAAATCATCCAGAAGCAAATCAATAATAACAGAGCTAAACCAAACAGAATATCTCCCTGAAGCAAGGCTTTCGGTTTTATAGCCATTAGTGCTTTGAGATTTCTTTGAGCTTTTTTTCTGTAAAAAAGATCGTGAGTACAACGCCAAGAATCGTCCAACCAATTGAGATCTGACTCTGTATATCTTCAGCAATGTTCATTAACCCAATAACAAAGGAACCAAATGCAATGAGCAAAAACCATTGAGCGGAATACCGCTGAGCAATCTTCCAGTTGTGAATATTGCTCATCGACCGTTCTGTACGGTAGCCATAAATAGCATTGGGCTTCTTTGCAGGAAAGAAATACATGATCAAACCAGAAATTCCGAAGGTTAGACCAAAAATGAGTGCAGCAGTATTCATAATTAATTTTAGAACAAGCGTTTTACAGAGGTGATTTATCCTTGCCTTAAGATCTTTTCCATTTTTCGCCCTTTAGCCAATTCGTCAATTAGCTTTTCCATTTGGCGGCATTGTTTGTACAATAAAAATTCATCTTCAATCTCTTCTATTCTGTAACCACAAACCACTCCCTTAATTAAATGTTCGTTCGCATGAATAGTTGCGTTTTCAAAGAATGTTCTAAATGTTGTTTCTTCTTTTAGAAAAGAATTTAATTGGTCGTTACTATAACCGGTAAACCAACAAATCACCTGATCAAGTTCTTCTTTCGTTCTTCCGTTTTTCTCAATTCTACTTAAGTAATGCGGGTATATGGAACCAAAGATCATGTTGGCTACTTGTTCGTTCTTTTTCGCTGTTACTTTCATTGCCATCAGTACATATCCTTTTTCATTATTATTTCAGTTCTTTCAACTACAAGCATTCCTTTTGGAGCAGGGCAGTCTTCAAAACCCATTTTCTTGTATAGGTTTACTGCTACATCTAATTTATGAAAGCTTTGAAGATATAAGGTTTCACCTTTTACTTCTTTAACGTAATCAATACATTTTTGAACGAGCCTCTTTCCTAATCCCAAACCTCGTGCTGATTCTGAAACGACAAGCTTGCAAAACTCATATTCGGTTTCATTTAATTTCTTGACAGATACCACGCCAATACATTGGTCGTTATGATTTGCATAGAAAGCCATGCCCCCTCCAACTATGTACTTATCAACGGGATTTTGAACTTCATCTAAATCCACCTGTTGAGGTTTTAGCCCCATGGAATTTGTGAGCCACGAGACCCACAGGTTTTCGAAATCTCCTTTGTTTTTTTCTGAGTATTTGTCAATCGTTATATTCAACAAATCAAGATTTAGCGTCAAGTAAATTAATGTATATCCACTTAATGTTTTACAACCTTTAAAACTGCTTTGCTTTTTCCTTGGCTTATCTCTAAAAAGTAGATGCCGGGATTTCCTTTTAGCTCAATATTATCGTGGGTAGGATTCAGGTGATCAAGACTTTGAGTCTCTTGACCCAAAACGTTTCGGATGATTACTGTTATAGGTTCATTGGAAAATTTTTGACTTGAAATTGTCAATTGGCCTCGGGTTGGGTTAGGATACAATACCACATCAAAAACAGAGCTAAACTCGGTATTACCGGTAGTTCCGATGATAGGAGAGTCGTTTGGATCTGTTATTTGTGGTGACGAATAATGCACTAGAATGGCACTTTGTCCCATAGGAGTGCTATTTCCCCAACTAGGTACATTTACCACGGGAATGTCATTGCCTTTCGCAATGCCTGGGTTATTCAATTCCTCTTCATGATTCCCAACTACAATAACACCGTCAGCCGTTTTGAAAACACCATACAAATTTGTGTTTCCACCTCCAGCTTGTGTAAGTGTATCCCAAGCGCCCACGACCAAAGAGCTGTATTTAGGTACTGAAAGATCATTTTTATAAACCCGCACAAATTCATTCCAAGTAGAAAGTCCTCCACAACAAGGTTTAACCATTTTTTGATAGGCGTTAGCGGTCGTTATGGTTCTTCGCCCGGTGCCAATTATACAAACCGAGCCATCGGCAGTTACCTTCATGTTATTTTCAGCTAGTCTTGTAGTATTCAAGTTAGGCCATCCTCCATTGGGATTTGGCCATCCATCAAGGTTAGGGTCTGGATGTGGAGGTCCAAAGGAACCCGATCCTTCAGCGTATTCTGCCACATAAGTTGAATGCTGTAAAGTACCACTGCTTAACTTCAGTTTGCCTAACCAACTCAAGTGAATATTTCCAGAGGTGCCGGTGAATTTGTTTTGAAATCCATGAGCATTAGAATTTGAAGCAATTGAATTGCCCTCCCAAAGGTTTTCTAAATTGTTTCCATGACAGCGGGCATTCACAACTAAAAATGCATCGCTTGGAGATGCAGAATAATCTATGGCAAGTGCATCTATGTACTGATCGGGTGTAGAATTTACTGTATCGTTTGTAGGCGTAATTTCATGGTAAAGGCGTGACCACCATTTGAGGTATCCACTGCTATCCATAGCCACAACGGCTGGTTCAAAATCTGGATTACCATCGGGTAAAGTCGTTTTCACATTTAGACCAAAATAGAGGTCGTTTGTTCTGCGATCTATAACTACAGAACTTGGGCCGTAAACAGGTGTGCCTCCCGGTGAGTATCCCGTATATCCCGGACCACTCGTAGTAACCAATCCAGTGTCTCAGGGAGAATTGAACATGAAGTCTAAGGGCCAAGCACCTTGTTTTGTGCCTCCATTTTCATCCGCATGAATCATGGAATAGTCGGCTAGTGTCCAAGAG
>JAOARK010000195.1 GCA_025210575.1 Schleiferiaceae bacterium | reverse complement strand
CAACGCAAAAGAATGAAGGTCAAGCTAAAGAACTATAAAGCTGATAATCGTTTTGGAGATGACGTTCATAGTGTTATGAGAGACATGGAAGCTGCGTTTGTTGTGGCCATAGCCTCGACTGCAGCGATTAACGCAACTACTCATCATTAACTGATTAACTACATTTGCCCAATGGCAAAAGTTATTGCACTAGATGTAGGAACCAAACGGACGGGAGTTGCAGAAACAGATCCGATGCAAATTATTGCAAGTGGTTTGACCACCATTAATACGAATGAACTTCTTCCCTTTCTAGAGAATTATTGTAAAACTGAGAACCCCGAAACTCTCGTTGTCGGCCAACCTAAACGTCTTCATGGGGAAGCAGGAAGTATTGAAGGCTTCATACTTGGTCTCATAGATAAAATCCAAAAAAAAATTCCTCAACTAAAGATTGAAAGGCAAGATGAACGCTTTACAAGTAACCTTGCTTTTCAGGCTATGATCGATAGCGGGTTGAAGAAAAAAGACCGCGCTAAAAAAGAATTAATAGATCAAGTAAGCGCTACAATAATTTTGCAGGGCTGGTTAGATAGAAACAGCGCGTTATAAATGTTATTCCTTGTCTTCAATGCAAGGCATTTCAAGTTATTTTTGCGCATCAAAAAAAATCGAGGATGATATTACCGATTGTAGCTTATGGTGATCCTGTTTTAAAAAAGGTTGGAAAGGATATTGACAAGGACTATCCTGGCTTAGACACTTTAATTGATAACATGTTTCAGACCATGTACAATGCTCAGGGTGTGGGCTTAGCTGCTCCACAAATTGGCAAGGCTATTCGCTTATTTATAGTTGATGCAAGTCCGTTTGCTGAAGATGATGATCCTGAAACTGAAGGACTCAAAGATTTCAAGAAGGTTTTTATCAATCCACAAATAGTTGAAGAAACAGGAGATGAATGGGCCTTTGAAGAAGGCTGCTTAAGTATTCCAGATGTAAGAGAAGATGTGTATCGTCATCCAGATGTTGTTTTAGAATACTTTGATGAAAACTGGAATAAACACAAAGAGACTTTCACTGGACTTGCCGCTCGCGTTATTCAACATGAATATGATCATATTGAAGGTATCCTTTTTACAGACCACTTGTCTGGTTTAAGAAAGCGTTTACTGAAAGGAAGACTTAACAGCATAAGCAAAGGAAAAGTTAGTGTTGGTTATCGCATGCGCTTTCCAGCTGCCAAATAATAATTCAAGTGAAGAATTTACTTTACATCATGACCCTCTTACTTCTTGTAGCATGTGGTCAAGAAAAAGGAAAAGAATCTGAATCAAACGAGAATCCAGATCCTAGTTATTTAGATGATCAGCTGACGAATGAGGACGGAACCATTAATGCCATTTTGAGTGATTCAGCCGCAGCACTGTATTTTCAAGCATACGAAAGAAATGCGAAGGATAGCATTGGCCCATATTACTTGATGAAATCTGCGGATATTCATCGTCATGTTCCGGGTAAAGCACTCATGGCCGTCAAACGATATTTAACATTGGTAAAAAAGTATCCACAACATGATCTAGCACCAGTAGCGCAATTTATGACTGGGCTGACCTTTGATGAAAATTTAAACGACAAAGCACGTGCTTCTAAAGTATATGAAGACTTTTTGAAACTTTATCCAAATCACCCAATGGCTGCGGAAGCAGAAAACTTACTAGCGTTGGCGAATGATTCGGAAGAATCGGATCTGGATAAGGTGCATGAATGGATGAAAAACGAACAAGAAGAAAAATAAGACGAAAATGGATTTAACAAAAATATTAGCGATAGGTGGTAAGCCCGGATTGTATGAACTTGTAGCTCAAAGTAAGAATGGGATTATTGTTCAAGCTTTGGCGGACAAAAAAAGATTTCCGGTGAATGCAACACAAAATGTGAGTGCATTGAATGATATTGCCATTTACACTTTTGAGGGAGAATTACCCTTAAGAGAGATTTTCAGAAATATCTACAAGAAAGAAGATGGAAAAGCTGGACTATCTCATAGAGAAAGCAGCAATTCTATCTACAGTTATTTCTCAGACATTGCTCCAGATTTTGATGATGAGCGTGTATATGTTTCTGACATGAAGAAAGTTTTACAGTGGTACAATATTCTTCAAGGTCATGGCCTAGTTGATTTAGAATTAAGCGAAGAAGAAAAAGAAGCTGAAAAAGAGGAAGAAGCAGCTGAGGAAAACGCTGATGCATAGCAGAAAAGAAAAACTGGAGGCTTTCGGGCGATTGCTCGACATTATGGACGACTTGCGTGCTAAATGCCCTTGGGACAAAAAGCAAACGCTGGAAAGCCTCCGACACCTTACCATTGAGGAAACATACGAATTAGGAGACGCCATTCTTGAAAAAGACATGGACGAGCTAAAAGGTGAAATTGGAGACCTTATGCTGCACATGGTCTTCTACAGCAAGATTGCCTCAGAAACCAAAGATTTTGATATTGCCGATGTACTTACAGCTATCTGCGATAAACTCGTTCATAGACACCCGCACATTTATGGCGATGTTGAGGTAGCCAATGAAGAAGAAGTAAAGGCTAATTGGGAAGCACTTAAATTGAAAGAAGGAAAGAAATCTGTCCTTCAAGGTGTTCCCAAATCACTACCCGCTATCGTTAAAGCAACTCGCATACAAGACAAAGCTCGTGGAGTTGGTTTTGACTGGGAAAAGCCCGAGCAAGTTTGGGAAAAGGTAGAAGAGGAACTTCAGGAATTCAAAGAAGTGGCTGATCAAAAAGATCAAGATGCCATAGAATCTGAATACGGAGACTTACTCTTTTCATTGATCAACTTTGCAAGATTCAAGGACATTGATCCTGAATTGGCACTAGAAAAAACCAATAAAAAATTCATCAAACGCTTTCAGCATCTAGAAATGAGAGCCAAAGACCTAGGTAAGAATCTCAGTGATATGACCTTAGCAGAGATGGACATCTATTGGGAAGAAGCCAAATCACTTTAGTTCATGTCTTATAAAAAAGACATATCTGATTACTACGAGCAAACCCGTGATCATTACAAATATTGGTGGAAGCTTGACCAAGGTATGGCCCTGCATTATGGCATTTGGGAAAAGGACACTAAAAACTTTGTTGAGGCATTAGCAAACACAAATATCAAAATGGCCGAATTGGCCAAAGTGAAAAAAGGTGATATTGTTTTAGATGCAGGTTGTGGTGTTGGAGGTTCAGCAATATTTTTAGCAAAAGAACACGGAGCTAAAAGTTATGGAATTACCCTGAACGAGCGCCAGAAAAGCGAAGCTACAGCGAACGCATTAAAACATAACGTTGAACAACGTACCAATTTTAGCGTTCAAGATTATTTAAATACCAACTTTGAAGACGAAACCTTTGATGTGGTTTGGGGTTGCGAAAGCGTAAATTCTTCACCTGATAAAGAGGCTTTTTTAAAAGAGGCATCTCGCATTCTTAAACCAGGTGGTCGCGTAATTGTGACAGATTATTTTATGCCGAATTCAATTAATAGATTAGATCATAAAGTTTTATTGGATTGGGAAACAGCTTGGGCTCTGGGTCCCATTTGTACTGAACAGGAATTTATAGATTACGGAGAGAACCACCAGTTGAAACTGGAATCCAATACAGACTTTACAAATCAAATCATGCCAACGGTAAAATGGATGTATCGCACTTATTGGTATGGCTTAATTCCATCAGAAATTTACAATCTATTTCATCCTAAGGTAAGTCGATATGCGCGACATCACTATCGTTCAGGATACTATCAATACAAATCTTTAAAGAAAGGTTTGTGGAGATATAGAACGCTAGTCATGCAAAAAGCTTAATCTAACCTTGTATGTTTTGTTTATCTATTTCGTTAAATAGTTAAACAATAAAAACATGTTCGGATTTTTAAAACCAAAAAGTACAAAAGACAAGCTCGAGTCGAAGCATAAACAACTATTGCAAAAAGCATTCGAGATCTCAAAAATTAACAGAGCTCAAGCGGATGCTCTATATCACGAAGCAGAAATGGTACTTGTTCAAATTGCTAAACTAGAAACTCAAGGAAAATGAAAACATTAATGTTTCTAGCAAGTTTATTAGTACTTACTCCAACGAATATGGTGATCGACTTCAAGCAGGAAAGTAAAGATTGGTATGCTTTGAATGATGGCGTAATGGGCGGACTATCTCAAGGAGCTATTCAATACAAAGACGACAAACTATTGTTTGAAGGCAATGTGTCACTCGAAAACAATGGAGGGTTTGCCTCTGTGCGCAATTCATGGGGAAGCTACGATCTCTCATCTTATAATGAAGTAACTATTCGATACCGAAATAAAGGCCAGTCTTTTGCGATGACCATGGAAAATCAACGACAATGGTATCGACCAAATTTCAAAATCACCCTTCCTTCATCAGAAAAATGGACAAAAAAAACATTCAAAATTTCAGAATTTAGAGCACATCAAGTAGGAAGACCTTTGGATTATTACCTTGACAAAGAATTGGCGAGTACCGTAAAAAGACTCGGGTTTATAACGAACGACAAAAAGGCATCCAATTTTTCATTAGAGATTGATTACATCATCTTTCAGTAATGTTAGCGTACACCACATTTGCCAATTTACCCAAAGAAAACTGGGTGGTATTTGTTCATGGTGCAGGCGGCAGTAGCACAACATGGTTTAAACAAATCAAAAGTTTCTCTGCACAATTTAATGTCCTATTACTAGACCTAAGAGGCCATGGTAAATCTAAGGGCAGTACCTCCACGCGTACGTATACATTTTCCTCACTCAGTAATGATGTTTTAGAAGTACTTGACTATCTCCGCATAGAAAAAGCTCATTTTGTTGGAATTTCATTAGGTACAATTTTAATACGAGAATTAGCCGAGCGATATCCAAAAAGAGTATTAACAATGACTATGGGAGGTGCGGTTCTCAAACTTAACTTTAAGAGCCAAATACTCATTCAGCTAGGGGTTATTTTCAAAACTATGATTCCTTACATATTGCTCTACAAGCTTTTTGCATTTATAATTATGCCAAGAGAAAACCACAAAGAATCTCGCTTACTTTTTGTGAGAGAGGCGAAGAAATTGTATCAAAAAGAATTTATTCGTTGGTTCAAACTAGCTTCTCAAGTAAAACCAATTCTAAAACTATTCAGAATGAAAGATAGTGGAATCCCTACTTTATATGTAATGGGTGAAGAAGACCACATGTTCTTGCCTTCGATAAGGAAAATTGTCACCCAGCACCCCTCATCTCAACTTAGGGTTATCCCCAAATGTGGGCATGTTGTAAATCTTGAAAGTCCCGAGTTATTTAATCAACTAACTACGAGATTTATAAGCATTCATAATATTTAGATAATAGCCGTTTTTTATGGATTTCCTACCTTTAGGTTAAACTCATAGCCATGAAAAAGGTATTTCTTGTTCGTCACGCAAAATCTTCTTGGGAAAACCCGGAGCTCAAAGACTACGACAGACCGCTAAAAGGCAGAGGTGTTAAAGATGCTTATCTCATTAGTCATTGGTTAAATCAAAATCATGAACGGCCAGATGCTCTTTATTCTTCACCTGCAACGAGAGCTTTGCACACCTCTATGATTTTCGCAAGAAATTTAAACTTTCCTTTTTCTTCTATTAACATAGACGAACAACTCTACTTCTGTTCTCCTGAATCTCTTTTAAATTTTATTGAAAAAACAGACGACTCCAAATCAAGCATTATGATCTTTAGTCATAATCCAACCATTACCGATTTTGTAAATATGTGTCAAGATCAGGTGATCAGCAATGTCCCAACCAGCGGTGTAGTTTGCCTTCATTATGCTATTGAAAGTTGGAAGGATATAACACTTGATGCAGAATTATTATTCTTTGATTATCCTAAAAGACACAAAATCAATAACTAAAATAGATTCCTCTCATTTGATCTAATTCTTTTTGAAAGCACTAAAAATTAAACCTTCAAAAGTTTAAAGATTTATACATTGCCAACCCTTAAGTAAATCTGGCAATGATTCTAGACGGCAACATGAAAATTGTAAAGTTAGGTGCCATTGATATTGGCTCTAACTCGGTTCGCTTATTGATTACAAATGTTATCCCAACAGAGGGTCACACGTATTATCAAAAAGTTTCAATGATACGTCTCCCTATTCGCTTGGGGAGCGATTCATTCACAAAGGGAAAGATCTCTAAAAAGAATGTGAAACGAATGACAGAAGGTCTATCGGCTTACAAAAGTTTGATGAATGTTCATGGTGTTGAAGACTATCGAGCATGCGCGACCTCAGCAATGCGAGAAGCAGAAAATGGTCAAGATCTCGTAAAACATATTCTTAAAAAGACTGGAATTGAGATTGAAGTAATTGACGGCAAAGAAGAGGCCAAGCTAATTTTCACTTCTAAGCTTTTTGACAAAATTCACCCCGATGAAAAGAATTTTGTGTTTGTAGATGTTGGAGGGGGTAGCACTGAGTTCACAGTTTTTATCAATGGTGAAATTGTTGCTAGCAAATCATTTAAAGTAGGTACTGTTAGATTATTGAATGGAATAGTAGAAGAAAACCTATGGGAAGACATGCGTCTTTGGATTGATGAGAACACGAAAGGAATAGACAAAATCGCCATGATCGGATCTGGAGGAAACATCAACAAAACTCACAAGATTTCTGGGTTACCTCAAGACCACCCCTTAACCTTAAAGTATCTAGAATCTTTCATGAAGCATATGAAAGGTATGAGTAGAGAAAGTATGGTAACCGAGATGGGATTAAATCTAGATAGAGCAGATGTTATTGTTCCGGCACTAGAGATTTATATCATGGCTACCAAAGCCGCAGGTGCAACCAAAATGTATGTTCCAAAAATTGGGGTAAGTGACGGTATTACAAGAGACTTATACCATCGAAAGTACAAAGCTGCAATTGAAATTTAAGTGCACATGACAACAATCGATGAAACACATTTGATTGGCATTGCATTGCCGCATAAGACTACCAACCTAAATGGCCAGTCGAATAAAGATTGCGGTGCGTTGTGGCAAAAATTTGAATCTGAAAAAATCTTTGAAAAGATTCCTGGTAAACTTGATAATGAAGTGATTGCTGTTTATTACGAGTACGATGGCGATCACATGAAGCCCTTTGCCTATTTCATTGGGTGCAGAGTTAAAGAGGATCAGGAAGTTCCAGACGAACTATCGAAGTTAATCATCCCAAAAGGGAGTTACAATAAACATGTGGCAAAAGGTAAAATGCCAGAATGCATTGGACAGGCTTGGGCAGAAATCTGGCAATCTGAAACAAACAGAAGTTTTACTGCAGATTTTGAAGTTTACGGACAAAAAAGCTACGATTGGAATAATGCCGAGGTTAATATTTTTCTATCCGTAAAACACATCTAGTTTGAAGATACTCTCGACAATTGGTCAATTATTCAGAATAGACACATCGCAAAGTCGTGTGTACGGATTGGATATCATACGTGCGGTGGCGCTTATGTTTGTTTTGATTAGTCATGGCCAACTTCTGCTGCCTGAATCCTTCAAACCCTATACGCGAATTTTCATTCTTGATGGGGTAACCATGTTCTTTGTGCTCAGTGGTTTTCTTATTGGAGGAATTCTTATCAAAGAAGTAGAAAACAACGAAGTGAGTAAAAAACTTCTAATTGGGTTTTGGATTAGACGCTGGTTTAGAACTCTTCCAAACTACTTTCTTGTTCTTACTATTTTAGGTTTGATCAGCAACTCTTTCTTGGATGATTTCCCTCTGAAAATGCTTGCTCAGTACTATGTGTTTGTCCAGAATTTGTTCTACCCACACCCTACTTTTTTCACCGAGGCGTGGAGTTTAAGCGTAGAAGAATGGTTCTATCTGTTTACACCTGTTCTACTTTTTGCGTGTATTAAATATTTCAAAATAAAGCCAAAGTACTCTTTGCTCATTGTTGCTTTTGCCTTTATTGCTTTTGGTACGGCCGTTAGATGGATACGATTTGAGAACTTAGCCGAGATCTCCATTCACAATTGGGATCTCTATTTTAGAAAACAAGTCATCTCGCGCATAGACAGTATTATGTATGGAATTGTAGTCGCTTGGTTGTATTACTATTACCGCGCCTATTGTATGAAATACAAAAAGCATTTTATGATTTTGGGATTGACCATTCTTATTGTTTCAAAAGCTTTATCAATGCTTGGAGTGACAGGTATTGGAAGGTATTTCCATGTTTTTTGGTTCATAGAAACTTCAGTAGCAACAGGTATGGTGCTTCCTTTTCTTGCAAACTTAAAACAAGGGTCAGGAATGGTTTATAAAGGCTTAACCATATCAAGTCTCACCTCCTACTCTATTTATCTATTGCATCATTCATTGGTTATACAATGGATTGTAAAACCACTTCCTCTTGCATCATGGTTAGGCAATGAACTACTGGCATCATTAATAGGGTACGCACTCTATTGGTTCATTACCATCGGCTTGGCAACATTACAATACAAGTACTTTGAAATACCAATGACCAAGTTAAGGGATCATCCCAAGGTATTGGCGTTGTACACTAAAAAAGCTCCTTAGCCACATTGTAGATATTATCGCTCTTACCCATAGAGTAAT
>JAOARK010000017.1 GCA_025210575.1 Schleiferiaceae bacterium | reverse complement strand
GCTGAAAACTTCGTGTTTGACCCACGGTAAAAGGTACCACTCGAGTTTGAGTTTGATATCCTTCCATACTGATTGTTACAGTATCCAAGTAATCTTTGTATATACCTCTATTTACTTGGCCCCAATAGTTTGTAAATACTTTATCGTTTAAACTTTTAAAGTGTAATTCTGCACCAATTAACCTTTCTCCAGTTAATGAGTCATTGATTTGAAACTCACCATATGCGGCATCAGTATATTGAGCAGAAAGAACAAACAAACCATTGTCTCGATCAGTCGCTATAATGTTTCCCGATGGTAAATACGGATATACGCCCCAGTTTCCTCTAAATGAACTGCTGTTGTCTTGAGGGTAAGTATCATAATAACCCACTTCCACAAGTACATCAGGACGAGCTGCGTTGACGATTTGTACCCCGCCAGTGTAGTATGAGGTAACTAAATAATCACCCTTAACATGTACATTATGTGGAACAAGATCATAACCTGGAAGACGCTGAACACGACTTAAACCCTGAACAGACGTGGGTGAACTAACATCATAAGAACCAACATACGCTCCAGGCCTTTCGTCCGTAGTGAACAGCGTTTTGCCATCATCGCTAATCCAACAATTATGAGTAAACTGACTTCGGGTGATTCCGCTTCCTAAGGTTATTGGTAACCTTTTGCTTTTTACATCGATAATTAAGAAACGGCCAAAATATAGTGCCGCTCCCCAGAGCGTATCTCCTCTTGCCATTCCGTCATGGAGGTAATGGTCATTAAATATTCCTAAGTAAATCGGGTTCCATGGATCAAAAGAAACATCAAACATTAGCGCCCCTCCTCGACCTACATTGCTACCAAAAATGTACATGATTCCCTTTTCATCAATGTACAAGTTATGGGCACGCCACATGGTATCTACTATTGTGTCAAGATCTACCGCTAACATCTTAGATTCGTAATGCGGATTTTCGAGACTGTCTAAATCTACAATCAACAATCCTTGAGGTGGACCGTTAAACGTTGGATCAAGATTGTCATGCACAACATAGGCGTAATGATCCCATGTTTTTATATCGCGCCATGTAGATGGTGGACCATAAATTCTGAATTCTTCATTTGTTTCGAGAGGGTTTGTGACATTAACGACCGCAAAGCCGGTGTCCATGCCTACAAGAGCAAACTCATTTTCTTCTTGATCTGTGTATCCCCAAATATCATTAAGAGTAACAGGTGCAAAAGCTTCAACACCCAAAAGATCCATATTAAGTTTAGACTGTGCTTCTAATTGAAAGACAGATAATAGAATTAATAATGTGCTACAGCTCCAATGTAATCTGCGCATCATCATCTTCTTCTTTTGGACTTTCAATAGTGGTATCGTCAATTTGCTCCTCTTCTAATACTTCGTCTACTTCATCAGACTCCTTCAGGTCAATAACCTTAACGGGATGGGGTGTGAGTTGATTGCCCAAAGCCTTCATTCCCTTCACAGCAATGAATTCTGCAAGATCAACTACAAGATTCTCTCTTTCTTTACCCTTTATCTTTTTGAATGTAACTTCAATAGAAGGTTGCCTCAAAACGGTAGCAATTTCTAATTGAGAATTGGGATGTTCTGTAATAAACAGCTCTTTTTTATCAGATACCTCGGGAATAAAACGTTTTACATAATAACGCTCTTTTCCACCATCAAAGTAAACCGCATTAATTGGACGCTCTTTATCCCACTTTCTAATTAAGATCATATCATCTTCAAAGTGGTTTGAGAGATCGAATGTCATTAACCTATAGTATCCCGAAGACATAATAGTTAAGATCTTATCCTCACCCTTGAAAGCACCTAAGAAGTCACCTCTTCCATCTACATTTAGTCGATTAACAGTATTATCGAACCAAATCTTTCTTGCTGCCAGTGTAGAAACCCCCTGCTCTTTTAGTTCTATTTTCCTTACCGGAAACTTAGTAACAAGATTTCCTTTACTCGCTCTTCCCTTAATTGCCAAATCGGCAAAATTGATATCCCACTTCAGTTTCTTCAGTTTTTGAAGTGCTTTAAGATGAACTGTAATGGTTTCGGCTTCGCCATTCGGATTGGCTGTAAAATAGAGAACCGTAGTACCAGGTTTACCTTGCCCGAGGTCATATTCTCGATCTCTGGTAATAGAGGTAACGTTGAATCGCTTCATGTAACTGTTCCCTTGTCTACCATCTCGATAAATAAGGTTGTAAACAGTACGTTTGTCTTTCTTTTTAAAGACAGCGATATGCAGAATGTCCTTACCGACAAAAGTTTTCGAATCAACAGGAACGACCTTCATCTTTCCGCTCTTTAAGATAACGATGATATCGTCAATATCAGAACATTCAGTAACGAACTCATCACGTTTTAAAGAAGTTCCGATAAAACCTTCCTCGCGGTTAACGTATAATTTCTGATTTGCAATAGCTACACGCTTTGCATTGATATCGTCAAACGTTCTAATTTCAGTCTTGCGCTCTCTACCTTTTCCATATTTTTTCTTTAGGTTCTTATAATAGTCTACGGTAAAGTCAATAATATTCGCCAGATTGTTCTTCACTTCTTCAATCTGTCCTTCCAAATTCAGAATATGGTCATCTGCTTTCGAAGAATCAAACTTTGAAATTCGCTTGATTCGGATTTCAGTTAGACGCACAATATCATCGTCTGTAACTTCGCGAATC
>JAOARK010000194.1 GCA_025210575.1 Schleiferiaceae bacterium | reverse complement strand
GAATTAAGGTTGTAGCTTGATAAGGAACTATGGAGACTTACTCTATCGTCTCTATGCGTAGCAACAAAATAAAGCTTGCCGTCTCTAAATGTCACCTCAGAAGAAGGATAGGCATTTTTGATTAAGCATTTTTTATTCAACACCTTTCCATTCAGAGAGAATTCAACTAAAGTCACATTGGGGCGTAGTACTTTTATGCCTCGAACAAAACCTTGAGATCCCAAGATGTAAAGCTTGCCCTCATGAATGGACAATTTTCTAAAATCACTCGATGCTGAATCTTCAATGGTCACCGCCCATTCTCTATTAAATTCTGAATCAAGTTTCTCAACTCGTGCATAAGAATCGTTTCCATTTTCCAAGTAGTGTTTTGTCAGTAAATAATAGTGGTCCTTATGGAAAAGGATACTCTCCAGAAATTCGAAGTCGGCTTTCTTAGATAGCACTAGTTCTGGCTGAGCAACAATAGACTTACTCATTAGGAATAGAAGAACGAGAACAAAGGTGAATAGTGGTTTCAAAATGTAAGATGATTGAATCACAAATATGAAATCTTTTTAAAAGCATTTGCCGTTTTATTCTGGATTCAACAAATCATTTCGGCCTAATATTTGAAACCATGGAGAATTAAATACCTAGAATGAAAACTCACTTTCTACTTTTTATGTTTTTTGTTTTCGGCATAGCCTATTCACAGCCGGAATTGTATGTTAGAAAAGAAAGCCAGCACTTAGGAACTCACGCTCAAAACCAACTGATAGAAGGCAGCATAAAAATCAAAAACAAGGGTGACCAACCTCTAGTCATTGCCGGAGCTTCAAATTACATTGGAAATGTAACTGCCGTATTCTCTCCTGTAAGATTAGACCCAGAGCAAAGCTCTGAAATCAAAATACTAACGGGCACAGGAAAAACCATTGGCACACTGAGCAGAAGTTTAGATCTGACAACCAATATCGGCAATCAAAGAATCTATGTAAAATTTGACGTCATTGAAAAATTGGATCAACCATCAAATTATAGTCTAAAACTTGAATCGGAACATGACTCTCTATTAATTCTAAAACTCAATGGATGGTTTAGGACCTATGGAGATTGTGATGTCGCAGAAGCTATCCTTGGCTTAACTCAGGTTACTAACGAAGAAACAGAGGGTTATGAAATAGATCAAATGGATTGTGGTCAAGCCACAATTGTTTTAAAGAATTACGAAAAGAGATTGAACAAATTCAAACTTCATAAAACTTACAGAAGGTCGCTACCCAAGGGACACTATCGTTTTTTTACTTATGACAACAATTACAAGAAGATCTATTCAGAAATTTTTCAAATAGAAAATGACCTGATTTTCACTCGTTAAAATTCAATTTCAATAATTCTTTAGAGCTATTTGAAGTTAGCTACTTTTGACCCCGATGAATCCACTCGATATACGTCACGTAAACGTTGTTCAATATATCAACCCGCTGAGAGAAGGTGGGTCTATGCCAGCCATTGTAAAAGCAGACGATGACTTTCTTTATGTACTAAAATTCCGTGGTGCAGGTCAAGGAAAACGGGCGCTTATTGCAGATTTATTAGGCGGTGAAATGGCCAGAGCGATAGACATGAAAGTTCCTGAACTCGTTTTTATGCATTTGGATGATAGCTTTGGTAAA
Organism: Schleiferiaceae bacterium; assembly: GCA_025210575.1. GTDB lineage: Bacteria > Bacteroidota > Bacteroidia > Flavobacteriales > Schleiferiaceae > JAOARK01. The sequence continues at coordinate 4,149 of JAOARK010000194.1, read as the reverse complement.
ACTGAACCCGATGAGGAAATCCAAGACTTGCTAAACTTCAGCGTAGGATTAAATCTAGGATTACATTACCTATCGGGCTCCATTACCTATGACCCAATAGCAGACCAAGTTGATAGCTTAACTGCATCAAAAGTGATTTTGTTAGACAGCATCATTAGCAACATTGACCGGACCGCTAAAAACACCAACTTGTTAAAATGGAATAAAGAGCTCTGGTTGATAGATCATGGTGCAAGTTTTTACTTTCATCATAATTGGCCCACCTGGCAAGATCATCTTCAACGCACTTTCCCACTCATCAAAAACCATGTATTACTAAAGCAGGCAAATGATTTGGCTGCAGCAGCCAATACAATTAAATCGAGTTTGAATGAGCAAAGATTGGAAGATATAACTCTATCGATTCCTGCAGAATGGCTTGAGGATGAATCTGAAGAAATGACCCCGGATGAAATGAGAGAAGCCTATAAAACATTTGTTCTTTCGAGACTCAACAAGATAGACCAACTGATAAATGAAATTGAAAATGCAAGATAGATGCACTTTTGAATATGCTATTATCCGTGTCGTTCCTAAAGTAGAGCGCGAAGAGTTTATCAATGTGGGTGTTATTTTATTCTCGAAACAGAAAAAGTTCCTTCAAATGAAAACCAATGTAAATGAGAATAAACTTCTGGCATTGGATCCTGACATCGATTTAAACTTAGTAAAAAAATATCTGAAGGCTTGGGAAGATATTTGTGCCGGCTCCCCTAAAGGTGGTGCAATTGGTGAATTTGATATTGCTGATCGCTTTCGTTGGCTATCGGCAGCAAAAAGTACAATTATACAATGCTCTCCCACACATCCAGGTCTTTGTGGTGATCCAGAAAAAGAACTAGAGGATGCATTTAAGCGTTACGTCTTGTAGAGGAACTCAGGAATGAACCGACCCTGTTAAAGAGTGTTAAAGTCTGTTTGCCAATACACTAATTCATGAAGTGCATTGTTTTTCAAAAAACTAAAACAATGATTCACGACTCACAATTCTGGCTCAATCACTATCAAGACAACCTCACAAAACAACGTGTAAACTGGGACATCTCACCAACAATCACATCACAAGAAAGAAATGCTATACTCAAATCACTGCAGGCCTGGCAACTGGGAGAGACCAGTGATGGTAAGCATTTATTAGCAGCTGTTCAGAAATACGCAAAACGAATTGATGATCCTATTTACCCAGAAGCGGTAAAACTCTTTATTAAAGAAGAACAAAAGCACGGTAGTAATTTGGGTAGATATATCGATTCCATTGGAGCAAAAAGGATCACAAAAAATTGGGGCGATACTTTGTTTCGAAAAATAAGATACTTCAATACCAGTATGGAACTTTGGACCATTACAGTAATCATAGTAGAAAGTGCCGCACAAGTGTTTTATCAGGCATTACATGATGCTACACAATGCCAATTATTGCGTTCAATTTGTCAAGACATCCTAATTGATGAAGCGCATCACATCAAATTTCAAAACGAAAGGTTGTGGACCATCTTTCAAACCAAAGGGTTTTACAATAAAGCCCTAAGCATTGGCTTGTATGGATTGTTATTCTTTGCTACCATTCATGCCATTTGGTTTGGTCATCACAAAGCATTTATAGCTGGTGGAGTGTCAAAGAAGGAATTTATGCGAAAGATGTATTTCAAGTTTTTCAACTCAATGAAATTCAGTCATACGCAGTATAAACCGCAACTTACTCCTGAACTCGTTTCTAGTTAACCCGCCATTTTCGATTTGTACTAAAAGTTCATTTATTCTACTTTTTCAGAATGAATCATGATCTCGAAAAAGTAGAATTTAAGGTTATTCCCTATGGCGGAAAAGAATGGCACGAAGCTTTAATACTCAAAGAAAATATTCTACGAAAGCCTTTGGGTCAGATATTTTCTAATGAAGAAAAAAAGCAAGAAGAAAAGCACATCAATGTAGTTGGTATACTTAACCAACAAATAATTGCTACTGCCCTTTTGGTAGCCGAACAATCTAAATGCAAAATGCAACGAGTTACCATTGCTGCTTCGCTGCAAAACCAGGGAATTGGCAAAAATCTACTTGCGTATTGTGAAGAGTTAATATCCAATCAATCATTTCACCTCATGTACTGTCATGCCCGAGATACGGCCGTAAATTTTTACACTCAAAATGGTTATCAAAAAGAAGGAGATTATTTTGACGAAGACGGCATACCACATTTAAAAATGACTAAAAAGATTTCTTAATCTAATGTTCTCAACAACAAATGACTTTCAATTTTAATTTGGTTTATATTATAAACTAGTTTACATTTGTTGAAAATTAGAACATTATGAAAGCAACACAGAGTTTAGAAATTATAGAATCAATGCTCCAAGAGAGCAAGAAATCCTTACATCGAAATTCATTCTATTTCATCCTTTGGGGGTTACTCATGGTACCGGCTGGCATCGCAGAGTCATTACTCATAGATTCCCCAAACTTTTGGTTAATCTGGCCTATCATGGGAATTATTGGTGGTATTATATCAATGATTTATGGCATGAAGGAAGGAAAGAGAACAGGCACTGTCACTTCAGGAGATCGCATAATTTCATATACCTGGGGAGCTTTTGTGTTCTGTCTTGTTTTTGTGATCGTATTTTCACTTAGCCTCCGTATTCCACCGCATACTTTAATCTTAATGCTTGCCGGTATGGCTACCTTTATTAGTGGTGGCATCTCTAAATTCAAACCTTTTGTATATGGTGGCATTGCAATGGAGATTGGTGCCTTAGCGTGCGCCTTTGTTGTTGCTCCAGAATACCAGGGGTATGTTTCGGCCTCGAGCCTTTTTGTTGGATATGTTATTCCTGGTTTCATGCTAAAAAAAGCCGAAGATGGGCAAGCTTAATCCGCTTTTACATCAAGAGTTGCGGCTGGCGATTGTCACTTTTCTATCTGGAGTAGAAAGGGCTGATTTCAAAAAATTAGTGGAGGTCACCAAAGCAACGAAAGGCAATCTAAGTGTACAGATATCAAAGTTGCAAGCAGCAGAATATTTGATTGTACACAAATCCTTCAAAAACAATTACCCTCATACAGAGTGTGAACTCACGGAGCTGGGAAAAAAAGAATATGCCTTATATGTCAAGGCCTTAAAACAGCTCTTAAATATTTAAACAAAAAAAGGCGGACATCTGGTCCGCCTTTTTTTTTACATATCTACATTATTGACACTTTCAAATGGTGCCGGTATTTTCTCTGGGTCTTCCTCAATCAACTGAAGGATATCTTTAGAGATCCCTCTAGAAATTGTCGAAATCGGCACATCATTAGGAGATCCTTCGAATGGATTTTCTCCAGCCATTCCTGCTCTAAGAATAGTGTTGAATACCCAAATCACAATCACCGTTAGAGGAATATTTATCCAGATAAAAATGCTCCCGATAAAAGGATGCGTTTCCGAAATAGTATCTCCTAAAGCTGCAAAGGATGGAATCACCGCCATCGGCAATAGCCACATAAAAATGTGAACAAAGTGATACCCTACACTTGCATATTGTTTGGGATAAGGAAAGTTCTTGATTCGCTCTGATTTTCCTTGAAGTGCTGTTAATTCTTCAAGCATCTTTTGCATGTTCAATAGACTGAAATCCCAGATTTTCTTTTCCATATTCAACTTTCGCAAATGCTTAGACTGCAAACTGATAATTGCATTGGGTTTGTTATCCATTCGCATTACGTATTCATAATCCTCGTCAGAAAGATGTGGTCTCAATTCACCTTCTAAATCTTCTTCAAATTCTGGAACATAGTATTTGAATTTTGACTTACCCGAATACATTCCATATTTCGCTTCCCATTGTTTAGTAGTCCGCATGGCATATCTCAATGCATTTAACCAAGCCACATGACGATGCGCGATAACCTTCATCTCATCACTCTCGTCTTTATAAGCTTCTGCACGATGGATATAAAAACTATCCCTAACCGTTATGATCAGTGATCGAGAAGTGTTTACAATTCCACCCCAAATCTTACGTGCCTCCCAAGCTCTGTCGTAGGCAGCATTGTTCAAGAAACCCAACATAAAGGCTACTGCTGTACCCACCATGGCTAATGGTGCCAAGGGCAATTGCAACCACTTAATGT
>JAOARK010000193.1 GCA_025210575.1 Schleiferiaceae bacterium | reverse complement strand
TATATTAAAGAACTACCTAATCCTGGAGAGATCGTTTTTTTTGATAGAAGCTGGTATAATCGTGCTGTCGTTGAGCCCGTAATGGGTTTTTGTACCGATGAAGAGTACCAAAAATTCATGCGTCAGGTAACTGAATTTGAACATATGCTTTTTGAAGATGGTGTAATGACTATTAAGTTTTGGTTTTCCATCAGTAAAGAAGAACAAGAAAAAAGATTTAATTCTAGAAAGGCAAATCCACTTAAACAATGGAAACTGAGTCCCGTAGATGAGAAAGGGCAAGAGTTGTGGGATAAATACACTTACTACAAAGAGCAAATGTTCGCAAGAACACATACCACCTTTAGTCCTTGGACCATTGTTAAAACAAATCAGAAAAAACAGGCTCGTATAGAAAGTATTAGACACATTCTTTCGCGTTTTGAATATGAAGGAAAGGATAAAGCATCTACGGTTGTATTGCCTGATCCTAATGTAGTTATGAAGTTTCATCGTTCAATGTATCATATAGACTAGCCATGACGAATAAGCAGGAATATAATTTTAACGAGAAAGATCTAAAGCTTCTCAACTCTAATAAGGGGTTAAAACTCTTACTTCAAGGCTTAGATGCGAACAAGGCTTTACGCTATGTGAAGTATGAAAAAGAGATTGAAAAACTCCAAATGGAGTTAATAAAACTTCAGAAATGGGTACAAGAGAACGATAAAAAATTGGTTATTGTTTTTGAAGGAAGAGATGCTGCAGGTAAAGGTGGAGCCATACGAAGAATTACTCACCACCTTAACCCTAGATACTATAGAAAAGTAGCATTGCCTAAACCTACAGAAGAAGAAAAAGGCCAGTGGTATTTTCAAAGGTATGTACAACAACTTGCCAATAAAGGAGAGATTGTTCTTTTTGATAGAAGCTGGTACAACCGGGCTGTTGTTGAGCCTGTAAATGGTTTTTGTACACAGGAAGAATATGAGCGTTTCATGGGTGAGGTGGTGAATTTCGAGAATATGATCACTAGTGATGGTCTGATATTGATCAAGTTATACTTCTCTATTAACAAGTCAGAACAAGCGCATAGGTTTAACGAAATAAGTAATAATCCGCTTAAGCGATGGAAGATGACACCTGTTGATCTAGCGGCTCAAGACCTCTGGGAAACCTATACCAAATACAAGAAAAAGATGTTTGAGGTGAGTCATACAGATAAGAATCCATGGGTAATTATTGAAGCAAATAAGAAGACAAAAGCAAGAGTGGAAGCCATCAAATATTTGTTGAAAACAATTCCATATAAAAATTAATTACATTCACGCATTGATAAAAAACAATCACCCTTAATTACACCGAAAGATTCGAATGGATAAGGATCCCGCATTTACTACGAAAGAACTTTTCTTTAATAATGTTGCGCATGAATTTAGGACTCCTTTGAGTTTAATTCTTAGCCCTGCAGATCAGTTACTGGGAGAAATCGATGACCCTGTTCATCAGCAAAAGCTTATTCTAATAAAAAGAAATGCGCTCTATTTAAAACAGCTCATAGATCAACTTCTTGCCTTGGCAAAAATGGAAGATGGTCATGATAACATTACCTACCAAGAGGTTGAGTTAAACATGTTTTTTGAGGAGCTGTTGACACCATTCTTCAATTTGGCAGAGATGCACAACTTAGAATTTGCAACGGATGTTAAAGTGAACAATGAGATTTACCTTGGGGATATCGTGAAATGGAAGATCGTTTTGAACAATCTCATTTCAAATGCGATAAAGTTCACCCCAGAAGGTGGGAAGGTAGATGTGAAGGTATACTTAACGGATGATGTGCTCAAGGTGCAAGTGAATGATACTGGAATCGGTATATCGCCTCAAAAAATACCTCATGTATTCGATCGGTATTATCAAGAGCAGAAACACATCAACCATTACATAGGTACAGGAATTGGACTAGCATTGTGTAAAGAAATTGCGGTTCAATTAAAAGGAGATCTATATGTAGAAAGTGAAGTGGGTGAGGGTTCTACTTTTTTCTGGGATGCGCCATTATTCAGGACCGAAGAAGAAGTTACAAAGGAATTTCCTAAGGTGACTTTTGTTGAAAAAACAGAAGTACAAATAGAACCAACGGTATCTAAACTTCAGAATAAAGAAGAGTTGATCGTTAAGACCTATGAGATTGATGAGAACACAGAAGAGCCTGTAGTTTTAATTGCAGAAGATAATTTAGAGCTGCGAAAAGTTCTTAAAGAGTCTTTATCTACTTATACGATTGTTGAGGCCTCTAATGGTCAAGAAGCAATTGAATTGGCCATAAAGTACATTCCTGCTATTGTCATTACCGACCTGATGATGCCGGATGTGGACGGGTTTGAGTTAATAGAATTGTTAAAGGGAGATTTTCGAACAAGCCACATTCCAATTGTCGTTACTTCGGCATTAAGCGAAGTGCAACATAGAATAGACGCGTTAGACAAGGGAGCAAGTGCTTTTATACCGAAACCCTTTAACTTAAAAGAAGTTAAGCTCCAGAT
>JAOARK010000192.1 GCA_025210575.1 Schleiferiaceae bacterium | reverse complement strand
GCTGGGGCAGGTTTTATCGGTAAATATTCAGAATGTAGTTTTTCGTTAACAGGAACGGGAACATTTAAAGCTGGAGAAGCGGCAAACCCTCACGTTGGTGAAATTGATGAAAGACATCAAGAACAAGAACGGAGAGTTGAGGTTATTTATCCTGTAATATATGAGGGCTCAATTTTAAACGCCTTGAATGAGAGTCACCCCTATGAAGAGGTGGCCTATGATCTTTATCAAATTCAGAACAAAAACGCCTTGGTTGGTTCTGGCATGGTGGGAGAGTTAGAGGAGTCCATGGACGAAAAAGCCTTTATGGATCATGTTAAAAAGAACCTAAATACCGATTGTATAAGACATACCAAATTGTTGGGTAAAAAAGTGAAGAGGGTTGCTTTTTGTGGAGGGTCAGGAAGCTTTTTATTGGGCAAGGCCCAATCCGCTAAAGCCGATGTCTTTATAACCGGAGATTTTAAATATCATCAGTTTTTTGATGCAGAGGACAAGCTGGTGATTTTAGATGTGGGACACTTTGAAAGTGAACAGTTTACCATAGATTTGATTGCTGAAAAACTTCAAGAAAATTTCCCTACTTTTGCCGTCCTCAAAACAGAGATAGATACGAATCCAATTTCATATTATTAAGTAATGGCGAGTACCAAAGAAGTTACAGTAGAAGAAAAGTTAAGAGCGCTTTACGATCTTCAAATCATTGATAAACACATAGATAGCATTCGTGCAATGCGTGGTGAGTTACCTTTAGAGGTAGAAGATCTTGAGAATGAGATAAAGGGATTGGAAACGCGTCTTGAAAAGATCGATTCTGAGATTGATGAAGTTGAAGAACAAATCAAGACGAAAAAGAATTTGATCAAAGATTCTGAAGAAAAGATTGCCAAGTACGAAGGAGATCAGAAAAACGTACGCAACAACCGTGAGTTCGATGCCATTTCTAAAGAAATTGAGTATCAAGGTTTAGAGATAGAATTAGCTAACAAACGCATCAAAGAGTTTAAAGCTGCTATCGAAAACAAGAACGAGGTAAAAGCAAAAAGTGCTGAGAAGTTAGAAGAGCGTAAAAATCACCTTGAGTATAAAAAAGGTGAGTTGGACAACATCCTAAAAGAAACGCAAAAGGAAGAGGAGTTCTTGTTGGCAAAGTCTGAAGAGTTTGGGAAAAACATTGAAGAGCGTTTATTGACTGCTTATACTCGCATTAGAAACAACACTAGAAATGGTTTGGCTGTTGTGTCTATTGAGAGAGGAGCAAGTGCAGGTTCTTTCTTTGTAATTCCTCCACAGAGACAATTAGAAATTGCTCAACGTAAAAAGATCATTACTGACGAGCATTCTGGAAGAATTTTGGTAGATCCAGATTTGGCTAGAGAAGAAGAAGAGAGAATCACAGGTTTACTTGCTGATTTGAAAAAATAATAAGATTCAATCTTGAATAAAAAGGGATTCCTATTTTGGGAGTCCCTTTTTTTGTTATGCGCAAGTTATTCTACGTCCTCATTATCACTATGCTATCTGTTTCAGCCACAGCAGAATTTGTGTTGTCTACCAGCGTAAAAATGGCTTACAGTGAAATTTACAGCTTGCATCTTAATAGCGCTGAGCGTTGGATCACTAGAGTAGAAAAAGAAAATAGATCTAACAACTTCATACCTTTTCTACGATTCAATGTTGCTTTTACCAAGATCTTTGTCAGTGAAGATCCATTGCTGTATGAATCACTTAATTCTAATCTAAATGATTGGATTGACGATGTGAAGGATGCAGAGGATGGTGCATGGAAAAGCACATGCCTTACTGAAATGTACATGCTTCGGTCGGCCCTGAAATTGAAATTTGGAAAAAACATTAAATCGGGGTTTGATGGTATAAAGGCTTATAACACCGCTGAAGAAGGAGTCGCTTCCTATCCTGAATTTAAACCACTTTGGTTGAGCTGGGGCTTGATGAAGTTGGCTATTGGAAGCGTACCAGATAATTATAAAGGGCTTATTTCTGCTTTTGGTTATTCTGGCGATATCGATCAAGGTCTGGAACTAATTAAAGGATCTTGGATGTATTCTCAATCAGAAGGGCATCGATATTTATTAGCAAAATCGGCTTTGATCTATGGATACACGAGTTTACAATTAGAGCAAAATTGGGTGCATTCTATCACTGATTTGCAAGTGAAGGATCAATTAGACTCCAACAATCTGCTGGTTTATTTACAAGCAAAATTTTTGCAAGAACAAAAACAAACTTCAGAGCTCATCCAAGTGCTTGAAAATCGTGAAAAGGGAGCTGAAGCGTATCCATTTTATTACTTGGATTTTATGGAGGGCAAAGCAAAAGTTGCAGCCCAAAGGCCGGATGCAGCGGTTCCCTTTCAGCGATACCTTGAAAACTATAAGGGAAAGAATTTTATAAAGGCCATCCACTATCAATTGGCTATGCATTACCTTTTTCAAGGGAATGCAGAAAAGGCAGATTATCACAAGCTATTAGTTTTTACCGAAGGCAATGATTTTACAGGAGCCGATAAAATGGCTTTGTTCATGGCCGATAGAAATATGAATGAAACCTTACTAAAGGCTCAGGCACAATATGATAATGCTCAATACAATCGAGCACTCGAAACTCTAGAATCTGGAAAGAACTATTGTCAAAATGCAATTGACTCTACAGAGATGTTCTACCGTTTGGGGAGAGTTCATCAGGCATTAGGCAATGAGCTTAAAGCGATTATAGCGTACAAGGAAGCGGTTCAAAAAGATTTTAGAAAAGCTACTTATTATGGTGCTAATAGCAGCTTACAGCTTGCTAAAATGTTAGAGCAAAAAGAAATGAATGCTTCAGCTAGGTATTATTACAAGCTCACACTTCAATTTCGAAACTATCCGTTTCAGGACGGTATTCAGCAAAAGGCAAAAGCCGGAAAACGAAAAGTGGATAAAGAGTAACCTACTTTGTGCAAACGTAAAGTAGCTCTCTTTTTGGAAGAGCATATTTGTTAAACTCTTCTGCACTGAGCTTTTCGCTATAGTCAATAGCCTCAACTTCAAACCCTGCCTTTTCAAGCCATTGTGGATAATCCTGACCAAACAAGCGCACATGATCGTATTGACCAAATAAACGATGTCTTTCCTCAGGATCAGTTATACTAGGGTCTTCTATGGTTTTTTCTAGATCCGGATCTTGAGGTACTTGCATAATAGCGAGTCCACCAGGTTTTAGGATTCTACAAAGTTCGCTCATGGCTTTGTTGGCATCATCTACATGCTCTAATACATGGTTACAGAAAACAACATCATAAACATCATTCTCTAAGGGTATATCCTGAACGTCAAACTTCATATCTGCTAGAGGTGAAAATAAATCTGCAGTAGTGTAGTCCAGATTCTTCATTTTTTTAAAACGTCCGTAGAAACACTGTTCTGGTGCAATATGCATCACCTTTTTAGGAGCGGTTAAAAAGTCGGTTTCACTTTTTAAATACAACCAAAGCAAACGATGTCTCTCTAGTGAATTCGTTCCTGGGCTCAATGCGTTTTCACGTTGGCTGTCTCCATAACCATAAGGAAAGAACTTTCTATAGCCTCTGCCGTCAATTGGGTCAATGAATTTATCTCCCTTTAAAAATATTGGGGCTGCCCACTGCACAGGATAACTCAATCGAATTAACCAAGGACGTGGAATAGTGTTTAAAGCAAACTTTATGGCTTTTGTAATCAAGAGCGAAAAAATTAAGCGACTACTACATCTTTAGGCAAGCCTAAAGCTTCGTAGATGTAATCAAAAGTTGAAAGAATTTCTGGTTTGCCGTCTACCACGGCAACGTCATGTTCAAAGTGTGCAGATACTTTTCCGTCAGCAGTTACAATGTTCCAGCCATCTGGAAGTTGCTTCACACGATGAGTTCCTAAATTGATCATGGGTTCAATGGCAATAACTAATCCTTCCTGAATTTTTTTGCCTCTACCTTGACGTCCATAATTGGGAACCTGAGGATCTTCATGCATTACTTTTCCAAGACCATGCCCTACCAATTCACGCACTACTCCATAACCTCTGTCTTCGGTATATTTTTGGATCGCATATCCAATGTCGCCAATTCGCTTGCCTACACAAGTTTGCTCAATTCCTTTGTACAAACTTTCTTTAGTAGCATCTAACAAGGCTTTTACTTCAGGCGAAACCTCACCTACCTCAAAAGTATAGGCATGGTCACCATAATAACCATTCATAAAAACACCACAATCCACAGAAATCACGTCTCCTTCTTTTAAGGCATTGTCGGTTGGTATTCCGTGAACCACTTGTTCGTTAATGCTGGTGCAAAGTGTATTCGGAAAATCATACATACCTAAAAATCCAGGTTCGCCACCATGATCTTTAATAAAATCGTAAGCGAGTTTATCTAGGTGCAATGGCGTAACTCCAGGTTTTATTTCCGGAGCAAGCATTCCCAAAGTCTTAGAGACGAGTTGGGCGCTTTCGCGCATTATTTCAATTTCTTCTCTGCTTTTATACTTAATCATCTTCTCGGTCCTTGTCTTCTAAATAAACCACCTAAAAGGCTCTTTTTCTTATTGCCTTCCAGTTTATCATAATCCACTTCTTGAGGGTATAAGTTTTGATAGATCTCACCCCATCCTGGGAAACCACCAAAATTGCGATCATCAATAAAAAGATCAGCATTTATCTTTCTGCTTACATCAGGTTCAACATCAGCCTGTTCAGGATTGCTTTTATTCACAGCATAGAATTCAATTCCATTTTCTTTACAGAAGTCTACAGCTTCCTGCAGTCGTTTGCCGTGTCTATAGGTCCATAAAATCAATCTATGCCCGTCCTTTTGCATTCGCTTTAAAGTTTCGAAAGCAAAGATTTTGGCCTTACCTACTCCTGGGTAAGCATCGTCTACAATGGTGCCGTCAAAATCAACGGCAATAATTAATGGTGGTCTGTCAAAATTCATTTTACAAGTAAAGATTCTCCAGTCATTTCTGCTGGAATTTCTACACCCATATAGTCTAATAGGGTTGGTGCAATATCGCCTAATTTCCCTTCTTTAATGTTAAGGCCATCTAAATTGTTGCCTACCAAAAAACAAGGAACAGGATGTGTTGTATGTGCGGTATTCGGTGAACCGTCTTCGTTAATCATTTTATCGCAGTTGCCATGATCTGCTAAAATGATAAATGTGTAATCTGATTTTAATCCTGCTTCAACCACACTTTTCGTACAGCTATCGACCGTTTCGCAGGCCTTTATAGCTGCGTCAAAATCTCCAGTATGGCCTACCATATCAGGATTGGCAAAATTCAAACACACAAAATCAACCTCTCCTTTTTCTAATTCTGGAACGATCTTGTCTCGAATGTCGCCTGCACTCATTTCAGGTTGTAAATCGTATGTAGCTACTTTTGGGGATGGACATAATAGTCTTGATTCGCCTTCAAAAGGTTCTTCGCGACCCCCAGAAAAGAAGAACGTCACATGAGGGTACTTTTCGGTTTCGGCTATCCTGATCTGAGACTTTCTGGCATTCGCTAAAACTTCACCCATTGTGTTTGATAAGTTCTCCTTTCGGTATACGATGTTCACATTTTTAAATGTTTCATCGTACATGGTCATGGTAACATAATGCAGATTTAAAGGATGCATATTGTATTCACGAAAGGCTTCTTGCGTAAGTGCCATGGTGATTTCACGACCTCTGTCTGTTCTAAAATTGAATGAAATAACAACATCGCCTTCTTCAATTTTTCCGCCTTCAGCGATAATAGCGGGTTTAATAAACTCGTCTGTAACGTTATTGGCGTAACTGTTTTCAATAGCTTCTTTGCTTGTATTGAATCTATCACCCGTATTGTGAACCAATGCATCATAAGCCAATTTTACACGTTCCCAGCGTTTGTCTCTATCCATGGCATAATACCTTCCTACAATTGTCGCCACTCTACCTGTAGTTTGTGCCATGTGGTTTTCAAGGTCTGCTAAATATGCTAAGCCACCATTAGGATCTGTATCTCTACCATCAGTAAAAGCATGTACAAATACATTTGAAACCCCTTTGTTATTAGCCATGGACAATAGTCCCTTGGCGTGTAAAATATGTGAGTGTACTCCGCCATCAGAAATCAATCCGATGAGGTGTACTTTTTTGTTGTTTGCTTTCGCATGATCAAAAGCTTTGATCAACGTTTCATTCTGTTCAATGCTTCCGTCTTCCACAGCCATATTGATCTTCACAAGATCTTGATATACTACACGACCAGCGCCCAAATTCATGTGACCCACTTCTGAATTACCCATTTGACCAGCAGGTAAACCAACATCTCTACCAGATGTTCTGATCTGTGTGTTCGGATACTTTTGATATAAGGAATCGATAAATGGCGTGTTGGCTTTGTCAACTGCAGACACGTTAGGGTCTTTGGCAATTCCCCAACCATCTAAAACCATCAATACTGTTTTGTTACTCAAGGCATTGAATTTTAAGCCGGCAAAGGTAATTATTTAGTCTGCATGAAAACATGCGAATACGAAGTGGGTTTAGGCTTTTGGCATTTTACTTTCCATAAGATATGCAATCGTATTTGCGCGGGTTTTTGCTTCATTTGCTCTCTCTCCTTCAAAAAGCTCATTCAATGTCTCAAACCAAAGTTCTTTCCACCGCGCAAAATGCTCGGGTAGAAGAGGTGATTTTTTGTTCAACTCAAAGTGTTTTGTCATAGGGTTCCCTTTGTAGACTGATTTCCCAAACAAAACGCTTTCCCAAAAATCATACATTATGGGCATGTGGGTTTCTAAAGAAATTTTGGCTACCTCGGTAAAGAGATAGCCAATGGTCTCATCTTTTAAAACTTTGGCATAGAATGTATCCACCAAAGTCTTAACATCTTCTCGTGATTCAATATCAGACATTAGCCTCTGACTTCTTCTTTTCCATTTTGAAATGCAAACCTTCCTTTTTCTCGAGGATGAACATTATCATGGCGAGGCCAAGGCCAACCTCCAAATTGGGTGCGGTGGTAATCCATCATGGCCTGTTGAATTTCTTGTTGTGTATTCATCACGAAAGGACCGTATTGCGC
>JAOARK010000191.1 GCA_025210575.1 Schleiferiaceae bacterium | reverse complement strand
TGAAAAACCTTTGCGTGTAGTAGCTAAAAAACATGACATAACCGGCATAAGGGTTTACGACAAACTTGAGGAAACACTTCCAAATCTAGGTTTAGTGCTCTCGCATGACAAAGAAACAGGTAAGAGTTTTTGGCTGAACACAAGCAGCAAAAAAGTGCGTAGATCTTTTAACCAAATACAACATCAGGCCAAATCCGATTTTAAAAACCACTTCGCCAAAAGCGGTTCAGGAAACTTTTCTGTAAACACCGAAGAGTCTTACGTAAAACAGTTGTTAAACTACTTTAAGCAAAGGGCATGAAAAAGTGGTTACTCGCAATAATGTTCATTTTAAATGGAATCGCTTTAGTGGCGCAACCACTGTTTGAAGCACGTCTAGATACCGATAGAGTTCTGATTGGTGAACCTCTTTTTTTAACGCTTACCGCTGAACTTAACGCAAACGACACTTATGAGTGGCCTGCAATTGGAGATACGATCGACCGACTTGAGGTTTGGAGCCGAGAAGAATTGCAGGTGAATAAAAGAGACGGCAAGCTCTTGCTTTCGCAAAAGTTTGAAGTCGCTTCTTTTGATTCTGGTTTTTACATTATCAAGCCTCTAAAGTTAATTTTTGGCAAGGACTCGACTTTTTGCGACCCAGTTTTGCTTCAGGTGAAATCGGTCGAGGTGACAGACGACCAGCCATTTTATGAAATTAAAGAGCCAAAATCTGTAGAATACGATTGGACTCCGATGATTTTGGCCGCATCTATCGGGACAATTTTAGCTATCGTATTAATTTTCTTCCTCCTGAGACGAAAGAAAAAACCAAAGTCCGAGCAAGAAGCACCGAAGGATTTACGTCCACCGGTTATTCGCTTTCGTGATGATTTGAGCGCCATTGAAACCAATAGGCTTTGGGAGGGTGAAGCGAAACCATTTTACACTCAATTGACTTTAGCTTTAAACACATATTTAGAAAAGGAAGAAAACATTGCGGCTCTCGAAAGCACAACCTTAGAATTGAAACCTGAGCTGATGTCACTACCATGGCCAAAAGAGGTGAAAAGGGATATTATTGAGATGCTAGAAGAAAGTGACATGGTAAAATTTGCCAAAGCTCCTGCTGAAGTGATTGACATGCATGCCCATTTTTCTTTGGTAAACCAACTGTGCGAAGATTTGTACAAAAAGTTCTTAGCAACAGAAGTTAAAAACACAAAAGTCAATGCCTAGTATCGAGACCATACATTTCGAAGATTTGTTCTGGCTTTGGGGATTACTGATCATTCCAGTTATGGTACTGTATTTTGTGTTGCGCCACAAAAAGCGAAATGTACAAACGGAGTTAGCCAATAGCTCGAGTGTGACTTCTAAAGGCGGATTCATAGGAAGATTTAAGCCAGCGCTGTTCATACTGCGTGTTATCGCCATTGCGCTATTGTTTATTGGCATGGCTCGTCCACAAACCACAGATGTAAATACAAAAAACAAAGGAATAGAAGGCATAGACATTATCATGGCTTTAGATGTTTCTACTTCTATGAAGGCCGCAGATTTTAAGCCTAACCGACTTGAAGCTCTGAAGGAAGTAGCTGATGAATTTGTGGGCGGCCGACCAAACGATAGAATTGGTGTGGTGATTTACGCAGGTGAAAGTTTTACGCAAACTCCACTTACAAGCGACCATAAAATTGTGCGCACTAGTTTAGAACAATTAGACTTTGGCCTGATAAAAGACGGTACTGCAATCGGCATGGGCCTGGCAACGGCCGTAAACCGATTGAAAGAAAGCAAAGCGAAAAGTAAGGTAATCATTCTGATTTCGGATGGAGTGAACAACGCTGGTTTTGTAAACCCAAGAGACGCAGCCGATTTAGCCTCAAAGTTCAATATTAAGGTCTATACAATTGCCGTGGGAAAAGATGGTATGGCACCATTTCCGGTTCAGCATCCGTTTACCGGGCAAACCATTTACCAAAACTACCCTGTTGAGGTAGATAAAGAATTATTGGAAGACATTGCCAAGGCTACCGATGGAAAGTTTTTTGAAGCCAAGAATAAAAAGGCCTTGACAGCCATATATGAAGAGATAAACCAAATGGAAACTACAGAGATTGAGGAGATAAAGTACTACCATTACGATGAGTGGTTTTACTATCCTGTTTTTGCTGGTTTAGCCTTATTGGTATTAGAGTTTTTGTTGCGTTTTACGCTATATAAAAGTTTTGTGTAATGTATAAGTTCGAACATCCAGAATTTGTTTGGTTGCTCCTTTTGGTGCCAGCTACGTTGATGTTGTTTGCACTTTACAGATTATGGCAAAAACGCGCTCAAGATCGGTTTGGAGAATTGCTTCCAACCATGGCTTGGGGAGTAAACAGAACACGCCCCTTCTTTAAAACGTTCTTGGTCATTGCTGCCTTTGGCTTTTTGGCGCTTTCGCTGATGAACTTAAAAGTGGGTACCAAAATGGAAACCGTAAAGCGTAAAGGAATTGATGTGGTTTTCGCTTTGGATGTTTCTAAAAGTATGTTGGCCGAAGATGTAGCACCTAACCGTTTGCAAAAGGCCAAATTTCTTACAGGAAAGATTATAGACAACTTGAAAGGCGACAGACTCGGATTAATCATATACGCGGGGTCTGCTTATCCACTTTTGCCGATTACAACAGATTACGGAACGGCCAAATTGAAGTTGGATTTAGCTTCGCCAGATTTGGTGCCAAGTATGGGTACCGCCCTAGGCGATGTACTTAAATTCTCTCAACAGTTTTATAACGATGAAAGCCAGAAAAACCGATTGCTTGTGATCTTGAGTGATGGCGAAGACCATGAAGAAAGTTGGGAGCAAGAAGCAGCTCAGTTAAAAGAGCAAGGTGTACAAGTGGTGACCATAGGCATAGGGACCAGCAAAGGTGGTCCTATACCTTTAAAGGACAGCCGTGGAAACATTAAAGGCTACAAGAAAGATTACAATAACGAAGTAGTCGTAACCAAGCGCGATGCATCCACTTTAAGTGAAATAGCAAAAAGCACAGACGGCATTTACATTGATGGCAACGATGCGGTGGCAGCCATAGACGAATTGACTGCCAAAATTGAAGGTATGGAAAAAACGGAATTTGAGGCGCAGCAAATAAGCGATTACCAAGACCAGTTTCAGTGGTTTTTGGGCGTGGCGTTATTTCTGCTAATCTTAGACGTTTTTATTGGCGAGAAGAAAACTTTCTGGATGGAGAAAATTGGTTTGAAAAAATGAGAAGCCAACAGATAAAACATACGTGGATCGTGTTATTCCTTTTCGGGACACAATGGGCTATGGGGCAAAACTACCTTGAGCATGTAAACCAGGGCAACACGTATTACGATAGCTTAGATTATGCAAGTGCGGCTGAATCTTACAAATCAGCCGCAGGACTGAACGAAGAAGGATTTGAAGCTCAGTTTAATTTAGGAGACGTTTACTTTAAGCAAGAGAATTTTGAAGAGGCAGCGGTAGCTTTTGAAACTTCATTGAATCTTACAGAAGACAAATTGACTAAAGCCGAAGTGTATTTTAATTTGGGCAACACCTATGTAAGACAAAAGGAGTATGAAAAGGCATTAGACGCGTATAAAAAAAGCTTGAGATACAACCCAAAAGACCACGAAGCCCGCTATAACCTGGCTCGACTTAGGAAAATGCTTTATGAAGAAGCGAGGGAAAATGGTGATAACAATAATGACCAAGATAAAAAGAAGAATGAACCCACCGAGTTTGCTCTAGCTTTGAAAAAGCAATGCGATGAATTGGTTGAAGAATTTAAGTTCAAGGAAGCTTATGATT
>JAOARK010000190.1 GCA_025210575.1 Schleiferiaceae bacterium | reverse complement strand
GGATCAGAGAATCCAAAGCTTTGCTGGTGCCAGCTTGCACAAGCCACAGTGTTATTCTTCGATAGATTTTTATCATAGAAAAGAACACGACCTAAAGTTGCTCCATGATCTGTAACGGGATTGTTGAATGGAGCATTGTCTGCATTAAGAACGGCAGGGTCTAATAAATGTTGAGGTAAATTTGGATTGCTATAGTTGAATGGAGTTTCTGGAAGGCTTATTACCGCATCCGCAGGATCTCCAATGGGGGGAATGTCTTCCTTGCTGCAAGCTATAGCAACAATGGTAAATAATAACAGGGTTAGTCTCTTCATTGCAAAAGGATTTGCATGTAAGACTAGAGTTTAGAACAAAGGTTTAATGACCTATTGAAATGGATCGGAAAATTTTGGATCACTGGAGATAACAGAATCCGTGAGCGTATGGAAAAATGAAATAAGATCCTGCTTTTCCTGGGGGGTCATATTGAACTTTTTAGGGTTTCCATCGTTATCGATTAAATTGTGTTCTAAAGTTGGGTGGTCTTGAATTCCTGTTGAATAATGTTCTAACACTTCTTCAATACTAGCAAATCGTCCATCGTGCATGTACGGGGGGCGTTGCATCACATTGCGTAAAGAAGGAACTTTAAACTTACCCATGTCTTTAGCATCGCCTGTTATTCCACCTATCCCTTTGTCTACAATGGTAGCATCTAAACCATTGTTGCGTCCTGCATTTGCAATTTGTATATCCTGTCCATGGCATAAGGAGCATCTAAATCCGGAGGTGCCGTTAAACAATGCCTTGCCTCTGTTTTCTGATTCGGTGTAATTTGGGAAGTCGAGCTGAGGGTGTCCTGCCAGAGTTAGGCCTTTGTCATATTTTGATTGGTAACTCACTAGGCTTCTTACAAATTGAGCCATTGCTTTCGAAATTCGATCTGTGGTCACTTCATCTGTTCCAAATGCTTTGACGAATAGCTCCGTATAGTATTCTTTTTCTTCAATGCGCTTAACAAGTTCAGTAAGTGTGAGGCCCATCTCAACAGAGTCTTGTATAGGCATAAGAACTTGATCTTCTAAAGTAGCGGCTCTCTCATCCCAAAAGAATTTGCCATTTGGATAATACCTTGAGTTCAACAAGCCCATGGAATGGCGCCCGGTAAAATGACCTTCAAATCCTTCGGATAATATAAATGGATCTGAAAAGCCTTTGTCTTGGTGGTGACAACTCGCACAAGATTTAGTCTTATTCTTACTCAAGATTTTATCGTAAAACAGCACTCTTCCTAATGTTGCTCCATGGTCAGTCACTGGATTGTCAGTGGGAGTATTGTCTGCAATGGCAAGACCAGAAGTTAAAAAATGTGCTGGTAGATTTAGTTGTGAATAGTTAAATGGGGTATTTGGAAGAGAAGGTTCCTGGTCGCCCAAATTTCCTTGAGGCGATTCATCAGGCTTTTGGCAACTCATAAAAGCAATTAGGCTTAAGATTAAAGGTGCTATTCTTCTCATGTTGCGAATATATCAGAAATGCAAAATTGGAATCTTCCAAAGGCTTGTGTATTTTGCTTGGACTTCATCTACATCTCTATGCAAAGATTTCTACTTATTGCCTGCGTGTTACTTTTCACTCTTTCTTCAGTTGCTCAAAACGCAACTATTAGAGAGCACAAGTCAAAAAAAGATTCTCTCCCCGAATATCCTTATGCATTACCATTATTAGGAAAAAGAGCAACCAAGCGCGGTTTTCAATTGCCTAAGCCGCACGGGTTAATGGTAAATTTTTTGGTGGGTAGACAAAAGTTGACCATTGAAGACATGAAGGTTGGGTTTAATAACAATGGTCTCATTGACGTATCGGATATAATTCAATTTGGTGAATCAGTTGGAACGATCTATACATTAAATGCACGATTTGATACCTGGATTCTCCCCTTCTTAAATGTGGGTGCCTACTATGGTCAGGGTCAATCCAATTCTGAAATTAAATTGGTTAAGCCTTTTGAATTAACAACAAGCCCTACAAGTGATGCTACCTATTACGGTTTTAGCACATTGTTGGCTGGTGGTTATAAAGGCCTGTTCAATAAAGGCTTTATGGCTTCATGGGATTTAAACGCTTCTTGGACAACAAATGAGAATTTAGATAAACCTGTTTTTGTGGCCATTTCAGGAATTCGAACAGGGCCCATTTTTCCGTTAAAAAAGAAAAACTCGAACATTGTGGTATGGGTCGGTGGTGCTTACACCTATGTAGCTGCAGAAACAAAAGGAAGCATTGGAGGGGCTGAGATCTTTCCAGGTGCCGTTGAGAATATCGATCAGAAACAAATGGAATTAGATGATTGGTATAATGGGCGTGGAGATAACCCGCCTGATATAGCCACGCGGGTTTTCACTAACATGACCCAAATTTATACAGATCAAAAAGATGGAGTAGAGGGCAGCTCAATTC
This sequence comes from Schleiferiaceae bacterium, assembly GCA_025210575.1. Taxonomy (GTDB): domain Bacteria; phylum Bacteroidota; class Bacteroidia; order Flavobacteriales; family Schleiferiaceae; genus JAOARK01. The sequence goes on along the minus strand of JAOARK010000190.1, from coordinate 309 downwards.
AATACTCTATGACTAAAAAAGCATTAGGTCCGGTAAACTTTGTGCTAGGGCTGCAATATCAAATCAATCTTGATTGGCAAATTCGTGCTGAAGCGCAAATGCTGGGAGGAAGATCTTCGGGATTGTTGAGCCTGAATTGGCGCTTTGGTCTCTAAAAAGTTTGAGCCCCGCAAAGGCAGGGATTTTTTTGTTCAATATTTTGAGGTACACTGAGCACCACTTACCTTGCGTTCCCTTTTAATTTTCAGAGAAACATGAAGAAGATTCAAAACTATATACAAGGCCAATGGGCTACTGGCAAAGGTGTAG
>JAOARK010000189.1 GCA_025210575.1 Schleiferiaceae bacterium | reverse complement strand
ATATACTGGACATTGGCCATCCCGGCCTCAATTGCTTTCCTCATTCAAATGGTTCTTGCCTTTATGGGTGGTGATTCAGATGACATGCCAAGTTCTGATGCCGAAATTGATGCGGATGCGGGAATAGGCTTCCAATTTTTCACCCTTCGAAATCTCATCGCCTTTTTTACCATCATGTCTTGGACAGGTATTGCCTGCATAGACTCTGGCTATTCAAACGGGACAACCATAACAGTCTCTGTAACTGCAGGTTTAGTGATGATGTCCATAATGGCGACTTTGATGTACTACATGTACAAACTTCGCGAAAGTGGTACGCTGAAACTTTCTAACGCAGTTGGTAAGCGCGGAGAAACCTACCTGAGAATTCCAGCCAATAAAAAAGGCTTTGGTAAAATCCAATTGACCATCCAAGGATCGGTGCATGAGTTTAACGCCATAAGTGCCGAAACCGAAGAAATTCCCACGGGTACTATCATTCAAGTGATTGAAGTGGTAGAAGGGAATGTAATGCTAGTGAAACCATTATAATTAATCTACATAGAATATGAGTCCATTATTTTTAATCTCGATTGCAGCGGGAATCGTTGCCCTGTTTGTAATCTTCTTTCTTTTTGTTCAACGATATAAGCGCTGTCCTTCTGATCGAATCCTGGTGGTTTACGGAAAAGTAGGCAGCAATGCAGACGGAACACGTAGTGCAAAGTGTATTCATGGTGGTGCTGCCTTCGTGATGCCAGTTATTCAAGATTATGCTTTTCTTGATTTAACGCCAATTTCTATTGAAGTAGGATTGACCAATGCACTTTCAAAGCAAAATATTCGTGTTGATGTGCCTTCTCGATTTACGGTAGGTATCTCTACAGAGCCAGGTATCATGAATAATGCAGCAGAGCGTTTGTTAGGTTTAACTTCTCAGCAAGTACACGACTTAGCAAAAGACATCATTTTCGGTCAGTTACGTTTAGTAGTTGCTACCATGGATATTGAAGAGATCAACTCGAACAGAGATAAGTTCTTGGCTAATGTTGCAAGCAATGTAGAGGCGGAATTGAAAAAGATCGGTTTGAAACTGATCAACGTAAACGTAACCGATATTAAAGATGAAAGTGGTTACATCGAAGCATTGGGTAAAGAGGCAGCTGCAAAGGCAATTAACGATGCAAGAGTGAGCGTTGCTGAAAAGAACAGAGACGGTTCTATTGGTGAGGCTAACGCAACAAAAGAACAACGTGTTGAGGTAGCTTCTGCTCAGGCGTATGCCAACATTGGAGAAGCGGATGCACAACAACGTGAACGTATTGAAGTTTCTAAAGCTGATGCTGGAGCGACTATTGGAGAAGCAGAAGCGAAGCAATTAGAGCGTGTTCAAACTTCTGATGCAAATGCAAAAGCGGTAGAAGGAGAGAACATTGCTAAGATCACCATTGCGAAATCTGATGCACAAAGACGTGAAGCAGAAGCAGAAGCGAAGCGTATCGCTATTGCTGCGGAAAAAGTGAAAGAAGCACAGGCGTTGGAAGAATCTTATTCTGCGCAGAAATCAGCGGAAGAGGCACGTGCGGAAAGAGACCGTGCTTCGCAACACGCCAACATTGTTGTACCTACGCAAATTGATAAAGAAAAGATTGAGATTGACGCTGAAGCGGAAGCTGAAAAGCAAAGAAGAATTGCGCGAGGTGAAGCAGATGCTATCTATGCGAAATTAGAAGCTGAAGCTCGTGGTCATTACGAGATTCTATCGAAGCAAGCGGAAGGTTTCGAACGTTTAGTTGCTTCCGCAGGGAACGATCCAAAAGATGCATTTATGCTCTTGATGGCAGAGAAATTACCTGAATTAGTGAAAACACAAGTAGACGCGATCAAGGATATCAAGATTGATAAGGTTACGGTTTGGGATTCTAACGGTGGCGGAGGAAAAGGTGCTGGAAACAGCACGCCTGATTTCATCACAGGATTGTATAAATCAGTTCCACCTTTACAAGACTTGTTCAATCAGGCGGGTATGAACTTACCTGAATATTTGAGTGGTAAACCGAATGTGGATGAAGGAAAACCTTCTAAGCCATCATCCTCAGGTGATGAGCGAGTAGGGGATAGTCCGATAGATCCAGCGATATAAACAATTTAAAACCTCACTTCGGTGAGGTTTTTTTTGCTACTAACATGAACTCCTCAGCTTGAAAGTCTTCATAATTTCTGGTAAAGCTATCGCTGAAAAGAATGTGGAAACCCAATTTTTCTAAAGACTTTTTGAGGAATACATTAGAATAATAAAAGCTAATTAATTGTGGTCCTTTCCCTGTGCTCGCTTGGCGCGCAACACTTTCCTTGTATTCACCTAGGTTTCCGCTCAAGTAGAAAATGCCTTCTTCTTCCAACAATTTAAAAATGTTGGAGAAAAGGTCGAGTACTTCATTTTTATTCAAGTAGGGAATGACGAATCCACAGAGGACTCCATGAAATCGCTGATCAATATCAAGAATATCTTGACAATTCAATTGTCTGTAAAGCGCTTCTGGATTTTTCTTTTGAGCAAGGTGAAGCATTTCTTGTGCGGCATCCGTGCCCCAATGCTTTTTAAGCTTTAGTTTTTGACGAACATAGAAACCTAAGTTTCCGGGACCACAACCAATATCCAGAATCGAAGCCGGCTGTGTAATTTCCTCACAGAAAACATCCAGACCTTTACTGTACGCATCTACGCCAAAGTACTTTTGAGTATAGAGCTTGGCATGCCCACCAAAAACTTCTGCAATATTTTTGGTGAGATTTTTCAATTAATACATGGTATTTGGATTGGCACTTTTTTTAGGAATCTGTTGAATTGAATCCCAGTGCTCAACGATCTTTCCATTTTCATCGAAACGGAAAAAGTCCATGGTAATGTAT
>JAOARK010000188.1 GCA_025210575.1 Schleiferiaceae bacterium | reverse complement strand
GAATTGTTATCCACTTTAAAAGTTGAAACTGAAGGTAACTGAATAGTATGATTCTCCCCTTTCCTTAGAAGTCCTGCCCTTAAATCTCTGGCTACACCATAATGACACATGGCATCCGTTCTATTCGGGGTCAGACCAATTTCAATAACCGCATCATTTTCTATGCTGAACAGTTTTGAAGCAGCCATGCCAATTTCAGATTCCTCAGGCAGCACCATAATTCCGTCATGAGAATCACCTAAACCCAATTCATCTTCGGCACAAATCATCCCTTCTGAAACTTCGCCTCGAATCTTACTTTTCTTAATTTTAAAACTCTCTCCGCTATTTAAATATATGGTTGTCCCTACAGTTGCAACTAGCACTTTTTGACCTTCAGCAACATTTGGTGCTCCACAAACAATACTTAAGATTTCTCCGTTGGCAACTTCTACAGTTGTACACTTTAGTTTATCTGCATTAGGGTGTTGAATGCAAGATTTCACTTGACCTACTACAACACCTTTAAGACCACCTTTTATGGTTTCAAATTCCTCTACACCTTCAACCTCAAGTCCTGTATCTGTTAAAATTTCAGAAACACGATCCACAGGAAGCTCTACATCCAAATAATCCTTCAACCAACCGTAAGAAATCTTCATACGAAAATGAATTTTAAAAATAGCGGCAAATGTAAAAATTGTAAGGGCTAAATAGCCGATCTGAACATACAGATTACAGACTAAATTGATCTGAATAGTATTAATGACCTAATATATGCTTGAAATTAAAAATGTCGTATATATTCGCAGCTTCGAAAGACTGTTGCCAAAACCATAATGCTTTTAAAAAGAGAACTGTAGAACATGATTAAAGTAATTATTGCCGATGATCACGCTATTCTAACAAAAGGCGTGAAAATGTTTATTGAAAACATAAATGACATAGAGATAATTGGAGAGGCAAATAATGGCAACGAACTGGTTGATCTCCTGAAAAAGGAAAAAGCCAATGTTATTCTCATGGACATAGACATGCCAGAGATGAATGGAATTTCTGCCTTAAGGCATGTTGATCAAAAATATCCCTTTACAAAGGTTGTAATGCTAAGTATGCACCCAGAGGAGATATATGGTAAAACCGCAAGAAAAATGGGTGCCGTAGGTTATGTTTCTAAAAGTTCAGACCCCGCAAAAATTATCGAGGCAATTAGAGCAGCAAGTAGAGGGGAGCTTTACTTTAACGAGGAAATGCACTCCGTAAAATCTAATGAGCTAGGTGCCTTGCGCAAACTTTCAAAAAGAGAAAGTGAAGTTCTTCAATTGATTTCTTCAGGAAAATCGAACAAGTTTATTGCAGAACAGTTAGACATCAGCGATAAGACTGTGAGTACATATAAAGTAAGATTAATGACAAAATTGGGCGCAAAAAGCGTTGTTGATCTTGTGCATTTTTCTAAAAACTATCCACTCGCTAGATAGTGACTATCAAAACATTCTAAAAAACGGCACTCTTATGAGTGCCGTTTTTTTTTAATCCTTATTGCAATCTTCACTGCAATTCATCGTCTTAGGCATAACTAATTGCAAAACAGGTTTATGCCCATTGTAATTAAAACGATAAATAAGTGAATAAACACATTGTTGTTATACATTTGCAGCCCTTAAAAAAGAGCAATGGCAGAGGTTAAACCATACGAGAATTCTGACTTAGGCAAGAAGGCCCAAGTAGAACAGATGTTTGACAATATTTCTGGAAACTATGATTTCTTGAATCACACTTTATCTATGAATATTGATAAAGCTTGGCGGAAGAAAACAGTTAAAGAAATTCGCCAAATCAATCCTAGTACGATATTAGATGTGGCCACTGGTACAGGAGATCTTGCAATTGCTTTGGCAAAAGGCACTGAAGCAAAAGAGATTATTGGCTTAGACTTATCTCAAGGCATGCTAGATGTTGGCATTGGAAAAATTGCCAAACTTCAACTTGACCAACGGATTAATATGGTGAAAGGTGACAGCGAAGGTTTGCCCTTTGAAGACAATCATTTTGACGCCATTACAGTTGCTTTTGGTGTTCGAAACTTTGAGAACCTAGAGCAAGGGCTATCAGAAATTCTTCGAGTTCTAAAACCGGGAGGAAAGGTTGGAATCCTGGAATTTTCTCAGCCAGAAAAAACCCCATATAAACAAGGATATAATTTCTATTTTAAAAATATTCTACCGGTACTCGGTAAATTAATTTCTAAAGACAATTCGGCATACACTTATTTGCCAAACTCTGTTGGTGCATTTCCTTACGGTGAGAAATTTGTAAGCATCTTAAACAAGGTTGGATTTAGCAAAGGAAAATGCCAAGAGCTAACTTTTGGCATAGCCAGTCTTTATACTGCAACAAAATAGAGTTCGCATAATTCCGTTTTATTAGCGCTTTTGAGACACAAACAGTTTTACATACTCGCTTTATTTCTTGCTTTTACGGGAATTGCATTTGGACAAGGAAAATTAAAGAACCAACCCAAATATGATAAGCGTGCGATTCACTTTGGATTCTGTCTCGGAATTTTTACGAATGACTTTAAAATAGATCCAGTTGAAGATTTGGCTTCCGTACCTGGATACTATGGCTGGACCACAAATCCCCAACCTGGATATAAAATTGGAATTGTATCTAACCTGCGTCTTTCAGATCATTGGGATTTCAGATTCATCCCTTCGTTTGCAACGAGTCAGCGAGATATCATTTTTGACGTTACCGATCCAAACACAGGTGAAAGAAAGAATGTTGAACGCGAAGTTCAGTCCTCCTTTGTCGAGAGTCCCTTCGAACTCAAGTTTAAATCAGATCGAATTAACAATTACCGATGGTATTTATTGGGAGGAGTTAAACATAGTCTAGATCTTGCTTCGAAGAAAAAAGTAGAAGATGATAATATCTTCAAGATTGAGAACAATGATTTCGCTGTTGAGTTTGGTGTTGGCCTCGATTTTTACTTTGAATTCTTCAAATTCTCGCCTCAAATTAAAGCATCATGGGGAGTTAGAAATTTGTTAGTTGAAGATGGAACCTACTTAGTGGAAGGAATTGATGGAGTTTATTCACGCTCTATCCTTATAAACTTCACTTTTGAGTAAGTCGTTAAACAGATTTCTGAGTATAGATAAAGCTGTTTGGTTCATGCTTATTTCGGTGGTAGGTTTTGCCCTGATGAACTTAACCGTTAAATACTTAAAACATCTTCCAGCAACTGAGCTTGTTTTATTCAGGTCAATAGTATCGCTAATTCTTAGCTTGATTATGATCAGGCGAAAAGGGTTAAACCCATTTGGAAATAACAAACTATTTCTAATTCTTAGGGGTGTATTTGGAGTAACTGCCTTAACCATGTTTTTCTACACGCTGCAAAAACTCCCAATAGGCTCGGCCATCACCATTCAATACCTCTCACCCATTTTCACTGTTTTGTTTGCCACTTTCTTTTTGAAAGAAAAAATGAAACCAATCCAATGGGCATTCTTCATCTTGGCATTCGCTGGAATCGCGTTAATTAAAGGATTTGACCCCAACATCACCCCGAAACTTTTAGCCATGGGTGTTGGGTCAGCCATTTTTTCGGGCCTCGCCTACAACTGCATTCGTAAACTCAAAGACT
>JAOARK010000187.1 GCA_025210575.1 Schleiferiaceae bacterium | reverse complement strand
TTTATCCTAATACATAAAAAGTCAGGGGTATTAGGGTAAGTAGTAATAAAGAGGTCGTCATGTTCAATCCCCCAAATAAAGTTTCCGAAGCAGGGATGGCCTCTGGCAACTCCGTTAAAAGTTGAGCATTGTTTGTAACTAAAGATTGTATATGCCCCGGTTCATTAACCTTAACTGGAGCCGAACCCGAAAGTCCTCCGTGCCAAACCATAAGCCCACTGTAGCCGGCTGCACCAATAATGGGATAGTTGATTTTCATTCCATTACTAACGCTACTTTCTGCTACTTTTCTCGCGAATAGGGCACCAAATACAAGACCCAAGCCCCAATTGATAAATGCAACACAAAGTGTGAGTAAGCAAACCCAGAACGCAGCTTTGGGCGTGGAGTCAAGCCTTGGGATTACACGGTCTAAAGCGTTATTGATTGGTTTTGCCAAAGCTAAAGTATGCCCCAAAACCAGCATGAGCATCATCTGCATGGCAAAGACCAAGAGCGGAGCATTCCATAATCCATTCTGCCAAAACTCCGCAAGGCTCACAATGTATGCAGAATCCATACTTGGCGGTTTGGTGAAAATATAAGCCAAGATAAAAGCCAATAAGGTGAGGATGAGCGCTATCGAAAAAGGAGTAGGGAGAAAGCGCTTAAAAGCTTTTTCAAAGGTTTCGGAAAAATTCATGCAAGGGTTAATAGCAATTGATGGCCTAAAATAAAAAATCCCAATTCGCTATGAATTGGGATCTCAAATATTGTTTGGTTTCCTTAGAATGGTAAGTCATCATCACCACCTAAATCGCCACCGGCTGCTGGCTCATCCATAGGAGGCATATCTGCATTTGCAGGTTGTGCATCCAATGAAGAAATTCTCCATCCCTGAATAGAGTTGAAATACTTTACTTCACCTTGAGGGCTCGTCCATTCTCTACCTCTAATGTTGATGTTTACCTGAACTTTATCTCCTTCCTTGAATTTGTCTAATTCGCTCACTTTATCTTGAGTAAACTCCATGATAATGTGCTGAGGGTACTGCTCTTCTGTAGTAATTACCAATTCTCTTTTTCTAAAAGAAGCTGAAATCTCTTTGGTTTCAAAAATCTTCTTGATCCTTCCGCTAATTTCCATCTAGATTCTGTTTAATTTGTCTGTTAACAATACATTCCAGGCTTCTAGCACCTGATTTTTTTCTAATAATTCTTTTGCATAATGATGCAGTGCTTCTCTGCGTTCCATGCCATCTGCATGCTGTCTAAAAATATGGCGTACTTCAGCACTTGCATTTTCGGGTTCTAATGGATCGGGAATTGTTTCCACATTTCCTAGTTTACCCAAATCGTTTCCACTTAAAATATAGCTGTTGCGGATGTGGTTCGGAATAGCGTCTACGCCAACACCTAAATTCTTGATTGGTTTTTCAACCTCGAACAGTGCTTCGCCAGAACCGCGTACATACCAGTTTTTACCAAGCCTTCCTACCAAATCTATTTTATGCTGGTCAATCTTTCCGTCTTCGCCCAAAACATTTTCGTCTATGTGCATCATGACAACCTCGCAGATCACCAAGTTACCAGCACCACCTTCATTGCCTAGCTCTACTACATCACGAACTTTACATTCCAGTTGTACGGGAGATTCCTGAACCCGATGGGGTTTTACCAAATCAGATGAAATAGGCGTTAAGCCCGCTTTCACAAACTCGTTTACGCCCGTAGCATATTCTGTAGAAGATAAGGAAGCCTGTTGAACCAAGTCATGGTTTACCACATTGATCACCACTTCTCTGGTTCTTTTAACATTTTCAAAAGTGTCTTTAGTCGTGTTGTTTCTTCCTCTTCTTGCTGGTGAAAAAATAGCAATGGGAGGATTGGCTGAAAACACATTGAAAAAACTAAAAGGGCTGAGGTTTGGATTTCCACTTTCATCAACTGTACTAGCAAGAGCAATGGGCCTTGGTGCCACCGCACCCAATAAATAACCATGCAGTTGAGGAGTTGGAATTGTTCCGGGTTCAATCTTTAGCATTCGCAAAAATTTAAGGGCCAAATGTAAAAATTAACTCCTCTAAAATTCATTAAAATTCGCCCTTGTCGTTAATTGAATTATGATATATTTGCCCCGCTTTTAACGAAGCGAGTTCTTTAATGCGGGCGTGGTGGAATTGGTAGACACGCTAGACTTAGGATCTAGTGCCGCGAGGTGTGAGAGTTCGAGTCTCTCCGCCCGCACAGAACAAAACCCTGATTACGAAAGTAGTCGGGGTTTTTTTATTCCTCCACTTCTCCAAACCAAACAACCGCAACACCTCTAAACAGGCCAATGCCTATAGCTTTCCATTCTTTGTTCTTCCATCCTTTTTTATTGATGATCACATTGTTGTGTCCCGGACTTTTCTTCCAGGTATTCAGAGCTTCTGTGGGTTTCATTTTTATGGATAGGTCATTGGTGTTGAGGTAGCGTGCCACAATTTCATAGCCGATACATGAATATTCACTAAGCTCTTTCGGTTTAAACCACATGCATTCT
>JAOARK010000186.1 GCA_025210575.1 Schleiferiaceae bacterium | reverse complement strand
TGTATGAGATGTGCGGTAATGCGGCTGAAATGGTTCAAGAAGAAGGAATAGCGCTGGGCGGAAGTTGGGATAGTCCAGCAGGTAATGTAACAGTAACCAGCACAATGCCTTTTACAGGTAGTTCAAGAGAGGTTGGGTTTAGGCCTATACTAGTTTTGCATCCAAATTAATCTTTGGTTACCCAAAATTCTCTACCCCCAGCTTCAATTCTCAAGAGTGTTGATGAGCCTTTAAAAAGTTCATCCGATATGGTGTATTTAGCTTTTACCTTTGAGAGAGGTAGTTGGTGAGGGCGGATGACAAACTCATTCTGAATTACTGAGAAATCGTTAGAATTAATATTCAGGAGATTCTCAATTTCGGAAGAAGTGAAAAAGTTACACAATCCAAATAGGCTAGCTACGGTTTTGTTATTTGGTTGATTGTATATTTTTTTAGGTGAGGCTTGCTGTTCAATGCGCCCTTCGTTGACCACAATTATTTCATCGGCAATTTCTAAAGCGTCTTCAGGTTGATGTACAACAACAATAGCGGTTGTTTTTTTCTGTTTCAATAGGGCTTTAAGGTCACTGATCAAAAAACTCTTAGTAAGAGTGTCGAGATTGCTGAACGGTTCGTCTAACAGAATGAGTTCAGGATTAGAGATGAAAGCCTTGGCAATAGCTACACGCTGTTTTTGTCCACCACTCAAATCTTTTGCCTTTTTACTTTCAATATGTTGAATCTGGAGAAAGCTTAACCACTCTTCTAAGATTGGCTTGCGTTCGTCTTCTTGTAAATGAAGAATATGCTGTTGCATATTTTCAAAGACTTTGATAAACGGCATAAGATCAAAGTCTTGAGCAACCAACTTCATTTTATCGTATCCTGGGATGAGAACATCTTTGGGATTGGGTACTAATTCTTTATTCCAAAAAACGTCTCCTGAGGTTGGTGCAAGTAACCCATAGATGAGATTAAGCAAAGTGGTTTTACCACTTCCGCTTGGTCCAACTATGGCCAGAATATTTCCTTTTTTAAGAGTGAAGTTGAGGTTGTTAAATACCTCGGTATTATCTGGATAGTGAAAAGTTAGACCTTTTACTTGAAGCATTATGTTTTGGGCAATAGACGAGAGTGCCAGCTCTCATGAGCGGGGATTTCCCAGTTTTTCTCAAATTCGCCTAATTGAGTAACCATATTATTGAAAACAATAGTGTTTTTGCTTAATTCTCCGGTTTGTAACATTTCTACAAAAACCTTTTTAGAAACAAGCTTCACTCTACCATCATGATCTTTGTAAGTAATGCTCAAACGGTCAAATAGATCTACATCAACCACTTTTTGGATAGACTGCATAGCACGAACAGAATCGTCTATAGAGCAGCCTGTGGCAGAATTGGCGTCTTCGTCTACTGCCAGAACAACAAAATGATTGTACATAACTCTGTAAGAAGCTCTGAGGTCTGCACCGTGAGCTTGCCATGTTTGTGTGTATGTATGCAGCTGTTCAGAAATCTTTACTACTTCATCGTCAGTAAGTTTTCTGCCACTTTGATAGATCCAAATTTTAGAATTTTCTGATAACTCTTCGAATGGGATATACATGGTTTATAAATCTTTAGCTTGACTAATCAACTCTGCAATATCTAGAACCTGAACTTCAGCTTCTTTCTCTTTATTTTTCACACCATCCGTCATCATTGTATTGCAGAATGGACAGCCTGTAGCAATAATATTTGGAGACGTTTCTAAAGCCTCTTCCGTACGCTCAATGTTAATGTCTTTGTTTCCCTTTTCCGGTTCCTTAAACATCTGAGCACCGCCTGCACCACAACACAAACCTTTAGAACGGCATCGTTTCATTTCTACCAGTTCACCGTCTAGCTTTCTGATAAGGTCGCGTGGAGCCTCGTAAACATCATTGGCGCGTCCTAAGTAGCAAGGATCATGGAATGTGATTTTTCTTCCTTTAAAAGACCCACCTTCAATGGTAAGTCTGCCATCTTTTAAAAGACCGTTAATGAATTGCGTGTGATGCACTACTTCATAATTTCCGCCTAGAGATGGATATTCGTTTTTAAGTGTATTGAAACAATGTGGACAAGCTGTAACGATTTTTTTCACTTCATAACCATCCAATACTTGAATGTTCATCATAGCTTGCATCTGGAATACCATTTCGTTTCCAGCTCTTTTTGCTGGATCTCCAGTACAACCTTCTTCAGTTCCTAACACAGCAAATTCAACACCAGCGCTATTGAGTATTCTTACAAACGCTTTTGTGATTTTTTTTGCTCTTTCGTCAAAGCTTCCAGAACAACCCACCCAGAACAATACTTCCGGTTGTTTTCCTTGGGCTAAAAATTCGGCCATGGTAGGCACTTTTATCGTTTCACTCATTTTCTTCTAATTCACTAAGTTGAATGTATCTTTTTCTAAAATGAAGGCTACAAGGCCATCTTCAATATTTACAAACAAACCGTTTTCTTGATTGGACGATAGTTGACGGAAGACATTAGTGTAAAGTATTCCATTTAAATTTAGACTATCTATAAACGTTCCATTTAAAATGTAGTTTGGTTCTGCATTGCCTAGTAATTCAATATTCAAGGCATCAATAATCACTACATCATTTCTATTTCCTGAATTGAATTCTGAAATGAGCGTTGTAGTGTAGTCAAAAGCGGTGTCTATACTAACTGTTTGTGTATACTTTTCGCCCGTTGCATCTCCTGGAATGCCATCTAAAACCACTTCATTGGTTTGTACTGTAGATTCTGATGCTTTTGGGGCTATTAAAGAATCACCCTTACTATTGCTATAAATAAATGATGTTTTTGAGCTGCTCATAGCCCAGGCATAACTGGAAGAGTGAAGAGGTATGAAATAGCTATCCTCTTTTGTACAAGACAATAGAGTTATAGCTATCAATATATAAACACCATTTCTCACTTCTTAAAAACCTGAATCTTTACTTCACGTTCCTCTAAATCAGTAAACTTTCCTTCAAAGCGAGTAGCCCGAACAATGTGATTATCTATCCAATGATAGTTGCCGCCTCGAGGTTTTCCAAAGAGAATACCGTGATAGTTAAATCCTTTCTCATCGAGCCACTTCTCAGTTACCGCTCTGTGTTCTTCGGTTCTAGAAGTGAAAAAAGTAATGATGTTACCTTCCTCAAACCATTTGTTTATAATTTCTAATGCATCTTCATAAACCTCACAGGTTGCCATTCTTTCAGGCTCTTCATTAGGCACGTCATCACAAACAGTTCCATCCAGGTCTATCATAAAGTTTTTAACTTCATCAGGTAAACCTGGGCTTATACTTTTACCATCTTCGCTTAAAGCGACAAGTTTGTCTTCTAATTTGTAAGAATGTTGCATGAGTCTTTCTACATTTCATCTTTCCAATTCAGACGATCCATTTGATTAAACTGCCATGGAGCGCCATTGTTCTCAACATTGGTCATCATGATATTTAGTTCTTGAGGGGCAGCACTCTCTTCCATTACCAAATATTGGCGCATTTGCATAATAATTGATAATGGATCAATATTCACTGGACAGGCATCTGTACAGGCATTACACGTGGTACAAGCCCATAATTCTTCTCTTGTAATGTATCCGTCTAATAAGCTCTTGCCATCATCTTTAAATTCTCCTTCTTTATCAATAATGGCACCAATTTCTTCTACACGATCACGGGTATCCATCATTATTTTTCTAGGAGATAATTTTTTTCCTGTCTTGTTTGCTGGGCAGTTGTCGGTACATCTGCCGCATTCTGTGCAGGTATAGGCATTCATCAAGTTTACCCAATTTAGATCGGTTACATCTTTAGCACCGAATCGCTCAGGTTCTTTCATTTCTGCTCCTTCGGGTGGTGCCGCAAATGGATCAACATTTGGGTCCATCATCATCTTAACCTCATCTGTAACACTCTTCATATTTTCAAAACGACCTTTAGCATTCAGGTTAGAATACCAAGTATTTGGAAACGCCAAAATGATATGAAAGTGCTTACTAAAAGGAAGGTAGTTTAGGAATGCTAGAATGCCCAAAATGTGTAGCCACCAGAAAAATCGCTCTAGGAAATGCAAGGTTTGCTGTTCCATACCACTAAACAATGGAGCTAATGCATTGCTGATTATGAAACCATGACCACCAATGAAATTAGCCTCTGCAGTATTCATAATTAGCAAAGCAAGCATCAATGTAATTTCAATGTAAAGGATGTTATTTGCGTCTTTAAATGCCCAGCCTTTCATTTCTGGTTTATTAAAGCGGTCTAACTTCATTACATTTCTTCTGTACCAGAATACAACGCAGGCTACAATTACCAATACAGCAAGAATTTCGAAAAACCCTATAACCACATTGTAGAATGACCCTAAAGGAGCAGCCAACACTCTATGTGTTCCAAAAATCCCATCAATAACGATTTCGAGAACCTCGATGTTGATAAGCAAAAATCCGGCATATACAATTAAATGAAGAAAAGCTGGAATAGGGCGGGCTTGCATTTTAGACTGACCGAAAGCCACTTTCCACATCGTTTTCCAGCGCTCCGCAGAACGATCGGTTCTATCAACATCTTTACCTAAGTTGATGTTTCTTCTGATCTTGTTTACATTCTTGTAAAACAGAAATGACGCCACCGCTAATACAGCGATGAACACAATGCTAGGTATCCACTCCATGGTTATTTCTTCTCAGTATTGTTTTCCTGATTTTCCTCAGCTTCTTTTTCCTTTTCCTCAATCTGCTGTTTTCTCAGCTCTTCGATCTCCATAATGTCCTCTTCGGAGAGTCGCTCCTTAGAGCCAAATACAGATACTTGCAGGTATTTGTTTGGATTGTATTTGATATCAAGAAGCAAACGATTCAGACTATTCGAAGCTTCAGCCAAATTATCATATAATTCAGGGTCATTTATCAGTTTACCTATGCTGCCATCCCCTTCGTTGATTTTTGTTACAATAGAATCAGCCGTAGCTAATGCCTCGTTTAAACTTGATATGGCTTCGTAGATATTCGCCTTGGCTATTGTATCTGAGATGCTAGAAAAGTTCGTAAGAATGTTGTCAAGGTTATCACTATTCTCAGCTAATGTCTGACTAAGAGCAGTAAGATTACCCACGAATTTTGAAATACTATCTTCATTAGAAGTAATAATCCTTTCTAAAGATGCAGATGATCTCTCAAGATTCTCAAATGTTTGTCTCAGATTCACAAATGAAGACATAAAGTCTTGGCGTGTATTCTCATTTAAGAATTCGGAGAGCGTATTGGCAACGGTGTCTAATGTTCCTAACAGTTTTTCTGCTTTAGCTTTAATAGGTGCTACTTGTTGATTAACCGCATCTACAAGATCACCATCTTTACCTGTGTAAAGAGTATCTCCAGAAAGAGCCATATCAAAAGAATCCCCAAGATCTAGAGATATTACATGCTCACCTAGAAATCCTATGCTATGAATAAGTGCAATCGTGTTACTTGGAATGGGGTAGTTGTTATTGATCTCTAGCACCACCATTATTTTTCCAGAAGTATCTGGATGAAAGTAAATTTCTTTGATCTGACCTACCTGCAGTCCATTGATATTTACCGGTTTGTTTACCGTAAGACCTTCTATGTTTTCATAGGTAGCATAGAAAATTCTGTTCTCGGCAAAAATGTCATTTCCTTTCATGAAGTTAATTCCCCAATAGAGGAGAAGAGCTGAAATAACAATAATTACCCCGACTTTAAATTCTCTTGATATTTTCAAATTTGAAAGTAATTAGTTAGTTGACAAAATAACACATTAAGGGCTTAATCGCTGTGCTTCTTTAATTGAAATTTTACGGTCTTTATAAAACGCGATCACAAAAGCGTCAGAATATCCTTTTTGCTTCACAAGTTTTTGAGCCTCTTTTGCTTCTTCCATCGTGGCAAAAGCACCATAGGTATATTTAAATAATTTGTACTCCTCGTAAAATTCGATATCGCTTAGTCCATTAAAGTTTTGAGGCAGTAACTCTAGTTTCTGTCTGCTTGTAGCAATTTGAACTTTATACAATGGAATATCATTGGCGGCTTCATCAATTTTGTTTTCATCCGTTGGGATTTCTTCCTGAACTTCAGGTTGTTTTTCTTTCTCCTCTTCAAGGTGCTCAGCAATAACAGATTCATTAGGTGTTTGATTAATGAGCATGTATTGTGTTTCGCGTTCTTTCTTATACTCTTTAAAAGATCTGTAAATAGCAGAGGCCATTAGCTCTTTTCCTTGTTTAGAATTCAGGAAGTCTTCTTCTCTTTTGTTGGTAAGAAAACCGAGTTCAATTAGAATAGCGGGCATAGAAGTGCGACTGGTAACATAAAGCGGTTGTTGTTTTACACCTCTGTCTTTTCTTTTTACTCTATTCTTAAATTGATTCTGAACTTTTTGTGCCAAAGAAATACTCTGTTCGAAATAGGCATTCTGCTGGTAAGTGAGCATAATATAAGTCTCGGGTTTACTCGGGTCAAAGCCTTCATACTTTTCTTCGTAATTATCTTCAAGAAGTATTACAGAGTTTTCCTTTTGTGCCACACGCATGTTCTCATCATCGTGATTTTTTCCTTGAACAATAGAAGCGCAACCATAAGCCTGTGGATTAGTGAAGGCATCGCAGTGAATGCTAATAAAAAGATCGGCCTCTTGGGCATTTGCAAATGCAGTTCTTTCGTGCAATTCAACCCATTTATCGGTTTTACGTGTGTATACAACTTCAACATCGGGAATGTTTTCAGTGATATACTTTCCAACTAAAAGTGAAACATCAAGAGCTATATTTTTCTCTCTGTGCTTATACCTTCCTGTTCCTAAATTTCCGGGATCTTTACCACCGTGACCTGCGTCTATCACCACCTTTCTGATTTTTCCATCAGACTTTTTAACAGGAACGTAGGCCAAAGAAGGGATAAGAAATCCAATTATCGCTGTTAAGGCTATGATTCTTAGGGCTTTATTCATGTTTTTTCTTTAATGCAGTTTTTTGTTTGTTTTTCCGTTAAAACGATAAGTAATCACGCAAAAAATCTGGTTCGATTTTTGCTTAGTTTTACCGCCATAATCTACAAAAATAGCAATTCGATTTGCGCGTAAATAAAGGTCTTACATACAAATTATTAACGGTTATATGGTTAATTATTTTATGCGCAAATTATTCGCTTAAAGCGGAAGGTTTAGCTGATAATTATCGAGGATTCTCTATTGCCTTAGCAGATACCACCGAAAAAGACTCAATTCAAGAAGAGGAAAGTGGTTGGTTAGAAACGGTGTTAAGCTATGATGCTAATGACTCTATTAAAGGAGATCTTATTAACAATAAGGCCTATCTATACAAAGACGCATACATAGAGTACGGCAATATTAACTTGACGGCAGGCTTTATTGAAATCGACTGGAAAACGAATGAAGTAAGAGCAACGGGTATTTTAGATTCTAACGGTAAGGTTATTCAAAAACCCGTATTTACAGAATCGGATAAGGTTTTTGAAACAGACACCATTGTCTACAATTTTGATTCTCAAAAGGCAAGGATTAAGACTATTAACACCCAAGAAGGGGAAAGTTATTTGGCTGGACAAAAAGTAAAAAAGGTAGGAAAAGATGTGTACTATATTAGAGGAACGAGCTTCACAACATGCAGTCATAGGCATCCTCATTTTAGAGTCCGAACCCAAAAAGCAAAAGTTATAGTAGGAAAGCAAATTGTAACTGGACCGGCCTATTTAGAGTTTGCAGATATTCCAACACCATTGGTGCTCCCTTTTGGCTATTTCCCAACTCAAGATAAAAGAGCTTCGGGTTTCATCTTTCCAACCTTCGACTTTAATTCTGGAAATGAGATAAATCCCGGGAAGGGTTTTGGGCTTATTGATGGTGGTTATTATTGGGCATTGAGTGATCATTATGATCTTAAGTTAACTGGAAGCGCTTATACTAAAGGTGGTTGGGGTGTAAGAGCCAGAAGTAACTACGTAAAACGATATGGTTATAGAGGGAATGTTAATATAGAATACAGCCATACCAAAATTGGTGACCCTCGTTACGAAGCCTACGGTGCCTTTAGAAACTCAAAGGATTTCAGAATGAATTGGACTCATACGCAAGATCCAAAGGCTAGACCTGATTTGAGATTCAACGCATATGTGAACTTTGCCACTTCTAACTTTAACAGGTTAAATACCAAAGACCCAAACGATTATCTTCAAAGTACCATGACTTCGTCTATTAGTTTAGACAAAACTTGGTTAGGTACTCCTTGGTCTATGACCGTTGGTGCTAATCATTCTCAGAATAATCAAAATGGAACGCTAGATATTTCTTTACCCAAACTTTCTGTAAATATGAGAAGGGTAATGCCTTTTGCTCGAAAGAAAAAGGTGGGAGACCAAGCTTGGTATGAACGTGTAGGTGTTACCTACAATATGCAAGGAGAAAGTCAGTTTTCTGGAGAATTAAGTGATTTTGATACCATTAACGATGTAACACGCGGCTTACGCTATGGGCTTCAGCATTCGGTAGGAATAAGTACCAACGAAAAGATCTTCAAACATTTTTCCATTTCACCTTCATTTAGTTATGTGAATAGATTTTACCCTAGTAAGCTGAACAGAACGTTTAATGAAGATAGCAATAGAGTAGAGGTGGATACAATCCATGGATTCAATATGGTGCAGAACTTCAGTGTGTCGGCCAATTTGGCTACCAAAATCTATGGTATGTTTAATTACAAAAGAGGAAAAGTGAAAGCCATTAGGCACGTAATGACTCCTGGGGTGAATTTTAGTTTTGCACCCGATTTTGGAACCGAAAGTTGGGGTTATTACCAAACGGTTCAAACAGATACGTCTGGAACGACTCAGTCTTTTTCTCGTTATGCTTCTCAGGATGGTTCTTATTTATATGGAGCTCCGGGGCAAGGGAATAACGGTAGCGTGACCTTCTCATTATTAAACGTGTTAGAAGGAAAGGCTAGAACAAATGACTCTATAGGTGAAAAGAAATTTAAAATACTCGATCGATTAAATTTTGGAACGAGTTATAGATTGAACCAAAAAGAGTTCGCGTGGAGTTTATTGAATATTCAAGCGGCAACAGCCCTTTTTAAGAACAAACTAAATTTAACTTATCAAGGACAGTTTGACTTTTATGGATTAGACACTGCAGGAAATAGAGTCAACAGGTCTGCGTTAGAAGTGAACAATAAACTATTGTTCAATAAAAGGAATAACTTCTCTGCCAGTATTACCTTAAAAGGGAAATCTGAGCGAAAATCTGATGTTAGGAAAAGTGCTACAGGTTTAACTGATGGAGATCCTAATTATTTCGCATTAGACGATTATATGGATTTCGTTTTTCCATGGTCTGTTACGTTGGGCTATAACTTCTTAAATGTAAATACCGGTTGGGATAAAAACGTTTCAACCCATTCTATAAAGGCGGACTTTACAGTGAACCCCACACCTAATTGGAGTCTAGTTGCCAGCACAGGTTACGACCTTCTTACTAATGAAATTACGTACACACGATTCTTAATTCAAAGAGATCTCCATTGTTGGGAATTGTTCTTGGACTGGGTGCCTTTCGGTTTTAACCAAAGTTATAACATCGGTATCCGCATTAAGGCTAGTCAATTTAAAGACGTAAAATACAATCAACAACGTGGTATAGGAGACTTTAACTAAGCTTCGAGCCAGTTTTTTATCATAGTTTTTCCTTCTGTTGTCATTATTGATTCTGGATGGAATTGTACTCCAGAAATAGGCAGCGTTTTGTGTTCTATGGCCATGGTTACTCCAGTTTTTCCTTTGGCGGTGATGTTAAAACAACTTGGTAGATTATTGGGGTTAACAGCCCAACTATGATAGAGTCCTACGTGTGTGGTATTAGCTATTCCTTTGAACAATCCATTCCTGTTTTCTGTAATTTCTATTTCTTCTTGTAGACCGTGTTTTACTATTTCTTGATTGTACAATTCACCACCAAAGTGTTCTGCTATAGCTTGCATACCAAGACAAACTCCTAATATTTTTTTTGATTCTGAATATTGACTTAATGCATCCATCAATACCCCAGCATCTTTGGGTAGACCCGGCCCAGGAGATATAACAATATGAGAGTATTTTTCTATTTCGGCTATAGAGATTTCATCATTTCTAAAGACAGATACTCTTGAAACGAATCCTTTGAAATAGTGGAAGAGGTTGTAGGTGAAAGAGTCGTAATTGTCTAGAATCAGTACATTCATCGCTTAATAAAGAAGCGGTGAAATTAACATTTACATGAACATATTCCTTGTGTATTTCCTCTTCATCATCTACTGAATTTCTAAATTTGAATGTTTTCAAATAACCCAGTTCAAATGAAAAAAATCATCGAAACGCCTAACGCTCCTGCACCAATTGGTCCTTATAGTCAAGCTGTACTTGCTGGAAACACACTTTATGTATCTGGTCAGATTGCGATCAACCCAAAGAATGGAGAACTAAAGAACTACAATCTTGAGATTGAAACACGTCAGGTTATGGCCAATTTAGAGGCAGTCCTATCTGCTGCAGATATGCATTGGAAAAATGTGGTGAAGTGCAGTATTTTCTTGAAAAGTATGAATGACTTCACTGAAGTCAATTCTATCTATGCAGAAGTTTTTAAATCCGATCCGCCAGCAAGAGAAACAGTTGAGGTTTCTCAATTGCCAAAAGATGTGCGAGTTGAAATATCATGTATAGCTATAAAGTAGAATATTGAGATTTGATCAAATATCTGTACTACAGCTATAGAGCTGTGATTTTCTTCAGCTTCATTTTATTTGCAGTAAGCTTTGTCCAAGTTTGGACATTTCAGTCAAGTCAAAATTCGCAAAGTGCCGATGTTGCTATTGTCTTAGGTGCAGGTGTTTTTGAAGATAGTCTTTCTCCAGTATTCAGGGAACGTGTAAACCATGCTATACAGTTGTATCAAGATGGTTCGATAAAGAAAATTGTGTTCACTGGTGGTGTTAAATATTGTGGTAACTCAACCCCAGAAAGTGAAGTTGCCAAAAATTATGCTTTATCTAAAGGGGTCGCCATTAAATCTATTTTAACTGAGGACTTTTCCACCAATACTTTTGAAAATTTGTTTTATGCGAAACAAGTAATGTCTGAGCATTACTTGAAAAACGCGGTAATAGTTTCTGATCCTTTACACATGAAGAGAGCCATGTTTTATTCAGAAAGACTGAAAATAAATACTAATCCGTCAGGTACACCAACTAGCATGTACAGGTCACTCAACTCACGTATTCAATTCGCGTTGTCGGAAGCAACATTTTTGGTGTATGCTTATTTTACTATTTGAATAACTTAATACGTTTTGGTCATGTCTTTATCTACCACAATGATAAAGTCTGCCGTTCCCTTATGTTCATCCTCCAATTTAGAAACATTCTCTTGCAGCTTTGTGGTAATACTCATGTAATTTAAGTCGGGTTTCAATTGGTGTAAGTACCATAAGATACCTTCGTGGTTATCACTATGGTAGCTACCTTGATAATGGACAAAGAGGCGTTTTGGATTCCAATGTTTAAGAATGTTATGCGCCATTGTAGCATCTTTTATGGCTTGAGCTTTTGGTAGATTTTCTCCTCCATGTCCATGACTCATCTTAAGAATATTCTTGTAGAATGCTACCTCGGCATCGTATAAAATGGGTAGAGGAGCAATCCATTTTTTTTCTGAGTCAGAAAGCGTGTCGAGCGCTTCAAAACCACCTCGATATACCATACTTGCATAACGTCTTGGTATATTTGTAGCAATAAATGGGATGCTGTTTTCTTTGGCAAATTCAACCAAAGGCTTGTAGTCTGTTTTATAATTACGCCATAGTCTTGCCGTAGTATCCAAACCTTGCTGATTAATGTTACCTGTCAAATAGTTATTTAGAGCCTCTTGATTATCAGTCTCAAACATTTCTGCTCCTAAGGTTAACGAATTGGTTTTATGTAAAGCCACTGTGGTTTCAAGTTGCATCCAATGCGCAATAGGATTGTCATGTAATTCACCAAACATGAGAACATCTGCAGAACCTAATTCCTTGAGCATTTTCTTGAAGCTTACTTTCTTTCCTTTAGCGTTAAAAATTTGATAGGCAGAAAGATCTTGTCCATTTGTGTGATTAATAAATATCAGTGCTAATGCGAAAAGGACGTGTTTTTTTATGCTCATGTTTTTAGATATTTAGATGTAAAATCGTCTGTGCGAAAATAAAGGCTAGGATGATTGAGTTCTCTGCTTATGCACTAAATTCGCAGGCGCAAATTGCTTCAATAAGCAATGACAATTAAGAATAACAAAACAGATTCGTTATGGATTTTGATGTAATAGTTGTAGGAAGTGGTCCAGGTGGTTATGTAACGGCCATTAGAGCTTCGCAGTTAGGTTTTAAAACTGCTGTTGTAGAAAAAGAAAACTTAGGTGGAGTTTGTCTAAACTGGGGTTGTATTCCAACAAAAGCACTTTTAAAAAGTGCGCAAGTTTTTGATTATATAAATCATGCTAGCGATTATGGAATTACTGTAAAGGATTTTGATAAGGATTTTGACGCTGTTGTAAAAAGAAGCCGTGGCGTAGCGGATGGAATGAGCAATGGTGTTGCTTTCTTGATGAAGAAAAATAAAATCACCGTTTTAGAAGGTTATGGAAAAGTAAAGCCTGGCAAAAAAGTGGATGTTGATGGCAAGGAGTATTCTGCTGAGCACATCATTATTGCTACAGGTGCACGCTCAAGAGAGTTACCTAATCTTCCACAAGACGGAAAGAAAATAATAGGTTACCGTGAGGCAATGACTCTAAAGAAACAGCCTAAGAAAATGGTAGTTGTTGGTTCTGGTGCAATTGGCGTTGAGTTTGCCTATTTCTACGCAACAATGGGTACCGAAGTGACTATAGTTGAGTATATGCCAAACATTGTTCCTGTAGAAGATGTTGAAGTTTCTAAGCAATTAGAAAGAAGCTTTAAGAAAGCCAAGATTGGAATCAAGACTAACGCTGAGGTGACTTCTGTTGATACGAGCGGAACAGGTTGCAAGGTGAATGTGAAAACCAAGAAAGGAGAAGAAGTAATTGAAGCTGACATTGTTCTATCTGCAGTTGGTATTACTCCTAATATTGAAGGTATTGGTTTAGAGGATGTAGGTATCGCTACAGATAAAGGAAGAGTGTTGGTGAATGATTATTACCAAACAAATGTTCCTGGTTACTATGCCATTGGAGACATTGTTCCAGGTCAGGCATTGGCGCACGTAGCTTCCGCTGAAGGTATTTTGTGTGTTGAGAAAATTGCGGGTCAGCATGTTGAGCCTATTGACTATAATAACATTCCTGGATGTACTTACTGCTTCCCTGAGGTAGCTTCAGTAGGGTATACCGAAGCAGCTGCAAAAGAAGCAGGTTACGAAGTAAAAGTGGGTAAGTTCCCATTCTCGGCTTCAGGTAAAGCATCTGCAGCAGGTCATAAAGATGGTTTTGTAAAAGTGATCTATGATGCAAAATATGGTGAAATGTTAGGTTGTCACATGATTGGAAGCAATGTGACTGAGATGATTGCTGAAGCTGTTGTAGCACGTAAATTAGAGACTACAGGTCATGAGATTTTAAAAGCTGTGCATCCTCACCCAACCTTAAGTGAAGCAGTGATGGAAGCAACCGCAGCTGCATACGATGAAGTGATTCACTTGTAGAAAGTGATGAATTATATTTATGAAAACCACCTTATTTAAGGTGGTTTTTTTGTTTTCTTGAATGCGCAAAATTTTAATATGCATTCACCTTTCATTATAGAAACAAAATCTGGCTTCAGGCTAAAGCTAAAAAGAGGTGAATGGATCACGCATTATTTTATCTGCTTCTTTCTTGGGTTTATCGCATTTCTCTTCTTCAAAGGTTTGATAGAAATCAGTGCCAATGTATACGAAGGTGTAGTTCCTTCAGAAGATTTGTGGATGATGTTAATAGTATGGGGAGGAATGTGTACGCTTTCAGTTGTTTGGCAAGTTCGTAAATTGAGGTTTAAGGAGTTTTTAGCTGAATATTCAAACGATGAATTTAATAGCGCATTAAAAAGAACATCAAAGCTTTTAAGTTGGAGAATAGTATTGAACGAATCGGGTTTAGCTGTTGCTGAAAGAGAAAGTGACTTTACTGCAAGTTCAGGAGAACGAATTACGTTCGTTAAACAAAAAGGAAGGCTATTTATAAACAGCGTTGTTAATCCAGGCTCACCACGTCCTTCTTTGCATTCTTTTGGTTGGAATCAAAGAAATACGCTCACTTTTTTAGAACAGCTATCTCAAGTAAAAAAGGACATTCCATTTCAAATGCCACCCCCTGAGAAAGAATGGAGTCTTAAGAATACACTTGGAAGAATTCTAAAGTATGTATTTGCCCTAGTATTACTTTCGGTCTGCTTTATTCTTATCAAAGAAGCAAAGGGAATTGAAGGAGTGATCATCCCTGTAGTGGTAATCATTATAGCCTTGATTTATTTGATATTAGATGTAATGATAGTTACTAAACGGAAGGCAAAAGAAAAGCGTTAGCAAAAAGTTTTATTTTCATTTAAACACTACTGTTTATAGTGAATTTGATTTTATACCTTTAAGAGACAATCACTAGAACAGATCTATGAATTCTAAATTTGAAACCCTTTACAACCAACTACCTGAAATTCTGAATTCTATACAAGGAAACGAGTCACCAGAATGGGGTTCCATGCATTTGATTCAAATGCTAAAACATGTAACTACGGGGTTTGAAACTTCTTTGAGTTATCAAGAATTCGAGATCGTAACACCAGAAGAAAAAGTTCCAGCATTTCAGAGATTTTTAATGAGCGATAAACCGCTTGTTCGAAATGCCAAAATTCCTCATTCCTATCACAAGATTTCTGAACCTGATCATTTAGAATTGAAAGAGGTCAAAGAAAGATTTCTCGATCAGCTCCGTTTATTAAAGAAAGAAATGGATGAAAATGCCGAGTATTGGTCGGTTCATCCAGATTTTGGACGACTTGATGCCGATCAAACTGCTCAGCTTCATTATAAACACATAAGACACCATTTTATTCAATTCGGAATAATTAAAGAATGACCAAAGACAAAAAGAAACCTACTTATGCGCTTAAAAATCTGCTTGGGTTTTTTCCCATAAGGCTTCTTTTATTGCATCTGCGCAGGAGTTTATTGCTTCTTATTTTTTGGGTTATTCTATTTGGAACAGTGGGCGGGGCATTCTTTACTAGAATTGGTATTCCCTATCTATTCCAAACTCCAGAATACATGCATTATGTATCGCCAGCAGCCTTTTTAATTATGGGGCTTGTGCTGGGGTTGTTTGTAATGGCTTTTCATATAAGTTCTTATATTTTTTACAGTTATCGATTTCCTTTTCTTGCCACATTGTCAAGGCCACTCTATACTTTTTCCATTAACAATTCAATTATTCCAATTGCCTTCTACCTTTTTTACACCATTGTTATTGTTAATTCTTTACAAGATGAAGGTCAGAGCTTTTTTCAAATCTTTCTATCGGTTTGCGGGTTATATTTTGGTAGTGTTCTTACCATAGGAATATCACTTGGTTACTTTTTCAGCACCAACAAAACTCTTCATTTAGATGCGATAGAAGGTCTCGAAAAACCGCTGAAGGCCATTATTCATGCCGATCGTCATTTGGAAGAAACAAGTAAAGTGGACGATAAGAAGGTAAAGACGTATCTGAAGAATTTTTATCGAATTCGATTAACGCGTCAGCACCAACATTATACGGAAAAGCAAAAGTTAGATACTCTGCAAAAGCATCACCTTAACGCAGCAATCTTTTTTATCGCAGTAATGCTGCTCATGATTATTTTGAGTCTCTTTGTTTTGAATCCTTTTTTTCAGATTCCGGCTGGGGCAAGCATCGTCTTGATCTTTACGCTGTATATCATGGTTATTGGTGCTCTATATTCAAGATTCAAAACTTGGACGCTGACCTTGTCACTAGGTCTTTTTATCACCATTAACTATTTCTCTGGTACAGAGCCATTAATGCGCATTCATAAGGCGTTCGGATTAGATTATTCAACTAAGGCTAATTACAGCATAGCAACCATAGATAGTTTAACTCATCCCATAATTATGGAGAATGATAAGTTGCAGATGCTGGGTGCGTTAAAGAACTGGAGGGCAAAATTTCCTAAGGAGAAACCTCCGAAAATGGTGGTATTAAATTGTAGTGGAGGTGGATTGCGTGCCACTTTGTGGTCTTTGGTTACCCTTCAGAAATTAGACAGTACCTTAGGTGGAAATTTGTTGGATCATGTTTTCGTTATTACAGGATCGAGTGGAGGAATGCTTGGAGCCGCTTATTATCGTGAGCTTGCTTATCAAGAAGCATTGGGTAAGAGAATAAACATTCAAAGTAGAGATTACTACGACAGAATGGGTAAGGATATGCTTAATGCCGTAGGTTTTAGCTTGGCTGTAAATGATCTTTTTATTCCCCTTAAGAATGTGAAATTCGGTGATCAGAAATACAAGATGGATAGGGGTTTCGCTTGGGAATATAGATTACTTGAAATTACAGATAGCATTTTTTATAGAAGGTTGGCAGATTATCGAGCGCTTGAATATGAAAGCAAGATGCCATTAATGATCTTATCGCCTATGGTGATTAATGCGGGCAGGCGAATGTTAATTTCACCCCAACCTAGTTCTTTTTTAGCTAGGAATTATAACCCCTATTCAAGTAACCCGAGTTACGAAATAGACGGTATTGAGTTCATGCGATTTTTTGAGAAGCAACAGGCAGGAAACTTACCATTTTCAACTGCTTTAAGAATGAGTGCAACCTTTCCATACATAACACCACTGGTAAGCTTACCCAGT
>JAOARK010000185.1 GCA_025210575.1 Schleiferiaceae bacterium | reverse complement strand
TCTTGTTTACCTAATTCCTTTGTTTGATATGCTCTACCCAAACTAAGCTCATTGTATAGATTTTCTGAAATCACTAGGTCAGATCCATGCGACTTGCACAACCCTTCAATTCTGGAAGTAACATTTAAAACATCACCGGTAAAAATGATATCCTTTTTGATTATGCCTATTTCCCCTGTGGTTACCTTTCCGTAATGCATACCTGCTCTAAACTCGGGCACCATACCATATTTTGATAAATAGCGATCTGATTGTTTTTGAATCGCAGTTTTCATGTCGTAAAAACACTCAATACAATTGTTATTCTTTAGTCCGTTCTTCATGGTCCAAGAAATGACAACCATATCTCCTACGTACTGATTTATCTCTCCATGAAAATTGATAATGGAATCCGTCATGTCATAGTAATACCGCCTAAGCATTTCAAAGTATTTTAAATGCCCCATGTCTTCAGCAATCGTGGTTGATGATTTCATATCTAAAAACATGAATATCCGTTCTTCCTCTACTGGCTTGTAATACTTACCCACCAGAAAATTGTGCAAGACCAACATCCCCGTGTTTTCGCTTACTTCTGCAAAAAATAAAGAACCAATAATAATGGCTGCTATATATAGTTCAGTTGTCCAGAATATAGCATGAGACAGAAAGTGTTTCAACCCTAACCATACCTCAATATCAAATAAACTTACATGATACATCTTCATGTAACGCACCACTGATATGCCCATCAAAAAGACAATCATAACAGATACGTAAATAAGAGTTTTGAGTATAATCTTCTTGCCAAAGCTCTTTCTTCTGAAAAACCTATCAAGAATTTTAATCTCTAAGAAACCAATACACAGACCAGCGAATGTAGAAAGCGATAAACTAATGAACGTTATCCATCCAAATTGGTAAGGGTTGCCTGTTGAAGGATACGTTTCTAAATCGGCCATAATGCCTTTTTCAAGAAGAAGATAAATTGAAGTAAAGATGAACCAAATAGCGCCAAAAGGAAATATCCTATAAATGTCGCGAATAGTTTTAGGGGATAACATATTGCGATGATGTTAGGTTTATTTACTTCAAAGATGGGATTTTCTCTCTATATGGGTCTAAGATGTGATGAAATTAACAATGTTTGAATTAAGAGTTAGAAGCGAATTATATACGCGAAATGCTCTGTAAGCAAAGACTTACAGCCCGTTTATGGTTCTAAAATTTTAAACTTTTCTACTACTTGGCCATCTCCTCTTATAAAATGAAACTCGTTACCTATACGTTTGAAAAATTCTTTATCCCAAGGGTCTTTCGGTAAAAGGTCATCTCCTTTTCGCACAAGCTCTATTGGGATTTCCGTCTTCTTTATGTAAAGCTTTCCTTCGTAATTGTAGATTTTCACCTTCTTGTCAATCGTAAGATCTTGAGCATAATAATCCCAATATTGTCTCAGGTTATAAACCACATTACTTACTTCATGTTCTTCAATAGGAGTCGAGCATGCATCCTCTTTAGAATAATCTGGTATGGGAGTGTTACCTATAAAACCACAGCGTTTTCGTGTATAGTCAATGTTGGCCTGAGTGGTATCTTGTCTACCGATAGCTAAACCAAACTTAACGGCCCTGAAATATTTCAAGAAATAATTCAAGTAAGTGTCTTTGTTTATTTCTCCAGCTTCATAACCCATTTCAATGATCCAGAAGTTCTTTCTATTTAAATAATAGTTGCCTGCATGCACATAGGGTAACCAAGCTGCATTAGCCACCTTACCAAATTCCGCTTCACGCGGATAGCCATATTTCTGAATAAGTTTAATAGATTTCTTGAGGTTCTCGCAATCTAATTCTGGGTTAGTATATTTCCCTCTATAGGTTTGGTCTGATTTGTAAATTCTTTGCCAAGCTTTCTTTATTAGTTCTCTGTTCTCGATATTCTCCTGAGCCCGAAAGGTCAATCCTAGAAACAATAGGATCGAAAGCAATGAAATATTTTTGATCATAAAAGTGATTTAATCTTTACAGCCCAAACGAAAGTTTGATTCCCTCAATAATATTAGCCACCGCAACGGAAGAAAGAATAAGACCCATAATTCTACTGATTACGCTAGCACCTGCATCACCGATTAATTTTTGAACTTTTGATGAGATAAGAAGCAATACCAATACGGCTCCCATAACCAACAACATGGTAAAGCTGGTTTGGGCTTGTTCCCAAATACTATATTCAGAATTTTTAGTTAACAATACCGCTGCCAACATTGCACCTGGACTAGCAATGGAGGGAATAGCCAAAGGAAAAATGGCCGTAGCTGTTGTATCCTTAATTGATTTTATCTCCGACTCAGGTTTACTATCTCCAAATATCATGGTGATTGCAAAGAGAAATAAAACGATACCTCCAGCAATTTGAAATGCCGGAATAGGAATGTCAATAGCATCTAATATGAGTTCACCTACAGCAATAAAAAATAACAACACTAAGGTTGAAACCAAAACCGCTTTTAAAGCGGTATCCCTTTTTTCCTTATCAGAAAAGCCATTTGTTACAGCAATAAAAACAGGCACAGAGC
>JAOARK010000184.1 GCA_025210575.1 Schleiferiaceae bacterium | reverse complement strand
GCTGGATGTCTGTGGTAATTCTCTACATAAACCTCATTATAAGCGAGTTTCGATCTCCAACCTACTGAGTCCACCTGATAAGAATCAAAATTTGAACGCTCATTTAATTTGATGTCATCAAGAAACTCTCGGTATTCAATATTGGTTATTTCATGATTAAGCATGTAAAATGACTCCACAGAATCTCTAGGACTCTTCCCTATGAAATGAAAACTTCCTCCCGGAATAAGAACAAAGTCGTTAATTTTCTTTGGGGTCTTTTTCTTAGAAAGATTAAAAGCTGAAACACAAATAATTAGAATAGCCACAGGTAATAGTTTAGATTTCATAGTTAAACGAGTATAATTTGTTTAACGCATTAAAGCCTATTCTATTGAGAGAGGTCTTAATCTTTCTTAAGGATCAAGAAGGACAGGTTGATCGTGACTTGTTTTGCGTTGGGTCCAAAATTGAATACCCCCGCTTCTCTACTACCAGAAATATCTTGACTCAAAGGATCTTCCCAAAGAATATCTATGGCCCACGTATTAAAGTCTGCTCCAAGCCCTAATGAATATGTCCAATAGTTTTGAGAAGGAGAGTTCACAACAAAATCAAAACGTCCTGTTTGAACAAAAGTATCATCCAGATAGTTTCTTACTTCTTGGCTGCGCCCAATGTCTATAGCATAAGTAACACCCGCTAAAACCCTAAACCACTTGATATTTCCTGTCAGCGTTAGGGGAATATCTAACCGATGATTTCTCTCGGTTATATGTCTATTAAAATTGGTAGCATGCTCAAACACTTCTACCTTACCACCTAGGTTGGTATATTGTAATCCAAGTCTAACTCCTAAAGGTAGCACCCCGAAATTATATCGAGCATAACCTCCAATGTTGTATGAAAAGATAGAGCCTATATCTCTTATGCGTACCGCTGTGTTCGTTTCTGGATTGACGTATTCTAGGTCATCAAAATCATAATCTGAAGATCCAGCACCCACTTTTATTGCCACGTTAAAATCTTGGGAGTATACGAGCGCGCTTGCTATCAAGGCTAAAAAGAGAATAGTCTTTTTCATGATTTTAGTTTACAAAGGCAAATAACAAAAAACTCCCGCAAATGCGGGAGTTTATAAATAAGAAAATCGTCCAGTTAATTATTTTACTTTATCAACAATGGCTTTAAATGCCTCAGGGTGATTCATTGCTAAATCTGCTAAAACCTTACGGTTAATTTCGATGTTATTAGCATGAACCTTACCCATGAACGCACTGTAAGACATTCCGTGCTCACGAGCACCTGCGTTGATACGAGTAATCCAAAGAGATCTGAAGTTACGTTTTTTAACTTTTCTGTCTCTGTATGCGTAAACGAGTCCTTTTTCAACTGCGTTTTTCGCTACTGTCCAAACGTTTTTTCTTCTTCCGAAATAGCCTTTGGCTAATTTCATCATCTTTTTACGTCTGGCTCTTTTTGCTACACTATTTACACTTCTAGGCATAATCTTTAAATTTTTTGAACAAGGCGTCCTGACTTAACAGAATCTTTGGGGCCCAATCCAGGGTTAAATATTTATTTAATAAACCAAATTAGATGCAAAGTTGCTTTTTAATGCTCTTTTCATCTGACTCATGCACCAAAGTGCTGTGAGTTAAGTTACGCTTCTGCTTAGTCTCTTTCTTAGTTAAGATGTGACTTTTGAAAGCGTGCTTTCTTTTAATTTTTCCAGTACCGGTCAACTTGAACCTCTTCTTTGCACTGGCTTTTGTCTTCATTTTTGGCATCTCTCTGCTAATTTATATGGACTATTCTTATTTACTTTTTCTTTTTAGGAGCAATCCAAAGGGTCATTCTCTTTCCCTCTAGTTTTGGCAATTGCTCTACTTTACCAAACTCTTCAAGATCTTGAGCCAATCTCAACAATAAGATCTGCCCTTGCTCTTTGAAGATAATCGTTCTTCCCTTAAAGAAAACGAAAGCCTTTAATTTGGCACCGTCTTCTAAGAACTTTTGAGCGTGTTTGCGTTTAAACTCATAGTCGTGGTCAGAAGTATTCGGTCCGAAACGAATTTCTTTCACCACCACTTTTTGAGTGTTTTGCGCAAGCTCTTTTTTCTTCTTTTTCTGGTCGTATAAGAACTTCTTGTAATCTATAATTTTACACACCGGAGGAACTGCTTTCGGTGAAATCTCCACCAAATCCAATTCTTGATCCTCAGCCATTCTAATGGCTTCCCTTATAGGATATACACCAACAGTTACATTTTCTCCCACTACCCTTACTTCGGGTGCGGTAATTTTGTCGTTTAGCTTATGCTGAGGTTCTAAATTTCTGCGTACTGGTTGTGGTTTACGTCTTCTTAGTGCCAAATTATATTTCTAGTTACAATTAAAATTCTTCTAATGTTTCTTTTACTTCTCGGTTAACAAGGTTAGCAAAATCTTCGATACTTAAAGTACCTTGATCTCCCGCTCCGTGCTTTCTCACCGAAACTGTTCTTTCTTCAACTTCCTTCTCGCCTACAATAAGCATAAAAGGAATTTTGCTGATTTCTGCATCACGAATTTTCCTACCGGCTTTTTCGTTACGCTCGTCAACGAGGGCGCGAATATCGTAATTTTCAAGCAATTGCGAAACTTCTTTAGCATAGCCCACATGTTTCTCAGAAATCGGAAGTATGATTACCTGATCTGGGGTTAACCAAAGTGGGAAGTTTCCACCGCTATGTTCAAGTAACACTGCAACAAATCTTTCCATAGAACCAAATGGTGCACGGTGTATCATTACTGGGCGGTGCATTTGGTTATCGCTGCCTTTATACTCCAGCTCAAAACGCTCAGGTAAGTTGTAATCTACCTGAATTGTACCTAATTGCCAGCTTCTTCCCAATGCATCTTTCACCATAAAGTCAAGCTTAGGACCATAGAACGCAGCCTCACCATATTCCACTACAGTCTTCAATCCTTTTTCATCTGCAGCTTGAATAATGGCTTGTTCCGCTTTTTCCCAATTCTCTGGCGAACCAATGTATTTGCTTTGATCTTCTTTATCTCTCAATGACACTTGAGCCGTGAAATCTTGAAAATCTAATGTTTTAAATATGTAAAGAACGAGGTCAATTACTTTTTTAAACTCGCCTAACAACTGATCTGAAGTACAGAACAAGTGTGCATCATCTTGTGTAAAACCTCTCACACGAGTCAATCCATGCAATTCACCACTTTGTTCATAGCGGTAAACTGTACCAAACTCCGCAAAACGAATTGGTAAATCTTTGTAAGATCTTGGTTTTGTCTTGAACAATTCACAGTGGTGTGGGCAGTTCATCGGTTTCAACAAATACTCTTCATCTTCATCAGGAGTATTAATGGGTTGAAAAGAATCTTTTCCATATTTCGCATAATGACCCGAGCACACATAAAGCTCTTTGTTACCAATATGCGGAGTAATTACCTGCTCGTATCCTGCTTTCTTTTGAGCTTTCTTTAAAAAGTTCTCCAATCTTTCGCGTAAAGCAGCACCCTTAGGTAACCACATAGGTAAACCTTGACCTACTTTTTGAGAGAAAGTGAAAAGCTCAAGTTCCTTTCCTAGTTTCCTGTGATCGCGTTTCTTCGCCTCTTCCAAAAGTTCTAAATACTCTGTAAGCATAGATGCTTTTGGGAAAGAAACACCGTATACTCTCGTAAGCTGTGGGTTGTTCTCATTTCCTCTCCAATAGGCACCTGCAACGTTCATCACCTTAACTGCCTTAATCACTCCTGTATTAGGGATGTGGCCTCCACGACACAAATCTGTAAAATCAGCATGATCACAAAAAGAGATGGTTCCATCTTCTAAGTTCTCGATCAACTCCGTTTTAAATGGATTGTCTTTATAGTAATCCAGTGCATCTGCTTTACTCACCATACGCATTTTAAACTCATGCTTTTGGCGAGCATTTTCCAAGACCTTTTTCTCTATTGCTGCAAAGTCCTTTTCAGAAATGTTTTCACCGCCAAAATCAACATCGTAGTAAAAGCCATTTTCAATGGCCGGTCCAATCGTCAATTTAGCATCAGGATGAAACTGTAATATGGTTTGCGCTAATACGTGTGCAGACGAATGCCAAAAAGCTTGTTTTCCTTCAGCATTATCCCAAGTAAATAAAATAAGGTCTCCGTCCGTGGTCAATGGCTCTGTAGGTTCAACGGTTTTACCATTGTAGCTAGCCGATAAAACATTTCGTGCTAGACCATGGCTAATACTCTTGGCCACATCCATAGCAGAAGTACCATTTTCGTACTGTCTACTAGATCCATCTGGAAGGTTAACTGTAATCATTTTAATCTACTTGTATAAAGGGCGCAAATTTAGTTGGAATAGCCAATCAAGCTACATAAAATTTACAGGTAATATATACCGTGAAAACCTATCTTTGCGGCCTTAATTTTTTACTGAAAAGCAGCATGAAGTTTTTTATAGACACCGCTAACTTAGAGCAAATTAAAGAAGCCCAAGACATGGGTATTTTAGATGGAGTAACAACGAACCCATCTTTAATGGCCAAAGAAGGTATTACTGGCCAAGAGAACATTATGAACCACTATCGTGCTATTTGCGAAATTGTAGATGGTGATGTAAGTGCA
This sequence comes from Schleiferiaceae bacterium, assembly GCA_025210575.1. Classification (GTDB taxonomy): domain Bacteria; phylum Bacteroidota; class Bacteroidia; order Flavobacteriales; family Schleiferiaceae; genus JAOARK01. The sequence continues at coordinate 3,221 of JAOARK010000184.1, read as the reverse complement.
GAAGTTATTTCTACTGACTTTGAAGGAATGGTGAAAGAAGGTGAAGCTCTTGCTGCTATGAATCCAAAGATCGTTGTTAAAATTCCTATGATTGCTGAAGGCGTTAAAGCCATCAAATATTTCTCAAACAAAGGAATTAAAACAAACTGTACGTTGATTTTCTCTGCTGGTCAGGCGTTATTGGCTGCTAAAGCTGGAGCAACTTATGTATCTCCGTTCATCGGAAGATTAGATGACATTTCTACCAATGGTTTACAATTAATCGAGCAAATCAGATTGATTTTTGATAACTACGGTTACAACACAGAAATCTTGGCTGCATCAGTTCGTCACGCTATGCATATTATAGAATGTGCTGAAATTGGAGCAGATGTTATGACTGGACCTTTAAGTGCAATCAAAGCTTTGTTGAACCATCCTTTAACTGACAAAGGTTTGGCACAATTCTTAGCTGATCACGCCAAAGGAAATTAATTCTGATAAAAATAGAAAGAGAAGCCTCGACCTAGTCGGGGCTTTCTTATTTTTGAGATACCCTATTCATCATCAAAAACATACTTATGGGCTATTACGTTAAGATACATCCAGACAATCCACAAATGCAAAAAGTTGAAGATGCGGCAAAAATTCTTGATAAAGGAGGTCTGGTCATTTTTCCTACAGATACCATATATGCTATTGGTGCAAGCACAAAAAGCGCTAAAGGCCTAGAGGCATTGGCAAGATTTAAAGGAGTTAAACTCGAAAAATCGAAGTTTAGCTTTCTATTTTACGACTTGAGCCACTTGAGCGAATACACCAAAAACTTTGACACTTCTGTTTATAAACTCTTAAAGAGAAATTTACCTGGTCCCTATACTTTCATTATGGAAGCGAATAATGCGTTAAGCAAAGCTTTCAAAAACAAGAAAAAAGAAGTAGGGATTCGTGTACCAGATAACAATATTCCCAGAGAATTGGTAAAAGAACTAGGCCACCCGATTGCAGCCACCTCTTTGCATAGTGATGATGAAATTCTAGAGTATCCAACCGATGCCGAACTGATCTATAAAGACTATAAACACACCGTAGATGCTGTTATTGATGGAGGCGCAGTGGGTAACATTGCTTCAACAGTAGTTGACCTAACTTCAGGTGAACCAGAGCTTATAAGAGCCGGTAAAGGGAGTTTTGAAGAACTTTAAATGGCTTATTTCAAAGCCATTACAACATGTGCTTTTTTAGGTGTAACTCAATAGGCTTCTTACACTTTCTCCTTCCCAAGAAAAGCTATTTAAATACTTTAGGTCTATTATGCACAGGAGGCCTTTAATCGTAAAACCTGTTGTCTTGCAAAGCTTCGCAGCAGCTTCGAGTGTACCGCCTGTTGCTAGTACATCGTCTACTAATATGATGTTTCCTCCGCCATAGTGCATTTCTAAGGCATCCTGACCATATTCGAGATCATATTCTATGCTTGCAACTTCTGGCGGCAATTTTCCTTTTTTTCTAATAGGAATAAACCCTTTGCCCAAATGCATGGCCAAAGCCGAAGCTATGGCAAAACCTCTTGCTTCTACTCCAGCTAAATATTCAACTTCCTTCCATTCATCCTCTTTAAAAAGCAAAGCCAACTCCTCAATAAGTTCGGGAAAGTGATCTCTTAACAATGGAGAAATATCTCTAAAAACAATCCCAGGTTTTGGGTAATCCTGGATTTCATTAACATATTGTTTTAGATCTGATTTCATGTTGGCCTAATTTTAAGTCTAAAGTACAACGCTTTGCGCTGTTTAGACCTTTGAAGATCAAGGTTTAGAATAAAAATTGAATCTAAAATTTATATCGAAGTTGCTCAAGAAATGCTTTATCAAATCCGGGGATGTAGAAATAAATCTTTCCAACTTGTTGTGCTTCTTGCATTTTGGGGTGCTGGTTTAACCCACGATATAAACCCAGAAATCCAACCATTGGAATTACGCCACCTTTCTCTAAATGTGCATCAATTTGTTCAGGGTAAGCCGGGTATCTATCAATAGGTGAATTGTGACGCATAATAACCTCTTCTTGCGAATAGAACATCAGTTGCCAATGCAGCAGGTGACCACTACTTATAGCGTAGTTCTCATTCTTGGTTTTAAGAAAACGTGCTAATTTTTGAATTTCCTCACGTTGATCAACTTTTCCATGAAAAGGTTGAAAACCATATTCTTTAAAGCCGAAGACTCCACCGATTCCTAATAGGATAAAAACAGTCAAAATACCATTTGCAAGAGCAGGTTTTTGTTTTACATAAACAGATCCTATTATGGCCATGGCAACAAATAAATAAAAGGCTGCAGGCAACAGGTACCTTGGGTTTTCCTTAAGCATGATGCCGATAATCCCAAGAGAAAAGATCAAACTTAAACCCGTAACAAATTGCCAATTGTCTTTTTTGTATTTGATCAATCCCATCACTGCAAGGGCAATAAACAGCAGGACTCCAATACCCGCTAATAAATTCACCATAGGAGGCATTTCTACTTTAGTAAAGGCTTGATAAGAAGGATTGTGCAGCAATTGGTCTAAATAGAACCACCCCGTAAAACTATCGTATAACCAGCTAAACAAGTTTGCAATGTTTCCAAACTCAAAACCACCAAAAGACTTAGACGGCTTGTACCAATCTGAAGTGGCTAGAAAGAACTTAACTCCCCAAGCTAAGACACCTGCGACAAAGGCACTCACTCCAAAATTCATCCAAGCTTTATCCTTTATAAAGAAGTAAACCACGAATGGTAATAAGCCCGGAAGCCACAAAGGTTGAGCTAACCATATAAACCCAAGTAAGGCTCCTAAAATCAACCCTTGCTTAATTGAGGGCTTTTCATCTTTCCATTTTACCAGCAACAACCAAAGTGAGAGCATGGCTAAAAAGAATGCACTTTCGTATCCACCCCGAGCCTTTGTTGCCCAGACTACCCATACCGGAAACACCCCCATGAATAAGGATAATAATGAGGAGAAAATAAAACTTTTAGAAAAATGAAAACTAATTCGGTATAGGTAAAAAATGCCCAATGAGAAAAGTAAGAGCATTCCTAAATTCAAAGCAAAATCTGTTGGGCCTAGCACCCAATAAAAAGGAGTAGTCGCTAAAACCTCTAAAAAGCAAAAACCATATTCCTGACCATAAAAGAAAAATGGAACTTCTTTCCCTTCTGAAAAGTGTTTCACCATTAATCCATCAACAGCTTCAT
>JAOARK010000183.1 GCA_025210575.1 Schleiferiaceae bacterium | reverse complement strand
CGGATACTCTACCGGACTGAGCTACATCCCGAAGGGCGGCAAATATAAAATTCACAAGCGTTGCTCTATGGCATTTCTTGAAAAAAATTAGGCTGCCTGATTATTAATTTTGGCCAATTTTCTTGGATGTGGTTTACCTTCTTCCACAAAATATTTCAATTCCTCCAATAACTCGTTAAAAGCTTTAGTTAAACCCATTTTTAGCATCGGATACAAAACTTTCCCCACTGTCTTCAAATCAATATCACTGCTCCAAGAAACTTCTGATTGTCCAACGCCAACACTTTTCACTTTCATTACCACATTGTTTTCCTTTACAGGTATCTTTCCATTTTTAGGAACCACGCGAATATGTAACTCCATGTTTTCTTCATTGTAATAGGTAATTCTTTCATCTGCGAAAGGTCCATCGGCTTTAGTGGATAATTCACATACACGGCCCACCATGGGAGAATCTTCCACAGAATCTCCTTCGATTATTTTATGAGATTTTGGAACTGCACTCATCCATTCTCCTGCTTTATCAAAATCATGAGCCAGTACTTTCCAAACTTTCTGAGCGTCTCTGTTTACGGTTGTTTTACTATTCAGTTTCATATCTGTTTTAATTAGTTGTTAAAGAATACAGCAAACTTAGACTAGCAACTCCCCTGCCCTTTGGCGGAAAAGCTCAACAATTTGGACATTTGGTTCAAGGTAATTCAGGTTAATATTTAGCTTTGACTTATGCAGAACAATGTTGGGCCTCAAGTACTTTTAATAGACGATGATAAATTGTTAAGCCCATTTGTTATTGAATATCTCAATAGCCATTCTATTTCCGTAAGTCACGCGCCTGACGGTGAAGAAGGGCTAAAGCAATACTTCAGAAACTCATTCGATCTAATCATTCTTGACGTAAAAATGCCCTTCAAAGATGGGTTCTCTGTTGCCGAAGAAATTAGAACGAAAGATGCTAGAACACCTATCATCTTTGTCACCAGTCAAGGAGATACAGAAGACCGTCTTCAAGGTTTAAAATTAGGAGGTGATGATTATTTGGTAAAGCCCTATAGCTTGGAGGAACTTCATTTACGAATCAAAAACTTATTGAAGCGATCAGGTTTTTCCGATTCTCAAAGATCTGATTCAAACGACATTCAAATTGGTTCTAAGTTCTTTCATTTTGATAAAAGAGAACTTCGTGGAAATGATGAGTCAATTCAGTTAACTACCACTGAAGCGAGCTTGTTGAAATATCTTTTAAATGCCCCAAACGGAATCATAGAACAAGAAAAAGCTATGCGTGAAGTTTGGGATGACAAACACGCCATGCGGAAGCGAAGTCTTACGGTTTACATCAGTAAGCTGAGGAATTATTTTAAAGATGATCCAAACGTGTCTATCTTAAATGTTCATGGGAAAGGATATCAACTAGTGATTCAGAAAGCTTAATTTCTCAGTGCTATGGTCAACAAGTTTGTGGTAGCACAATGCAATGCGACTGGCATTTTTTTGCTTTTCCGATTCCATTTCAAGGGCAAAAGCCAGATTACTCAATTTAGATAATCCCACGTATTCAAAATGATTCTTTAAAGAATGAGCTTGCCTGTTCAGAGCTTCATAATTCTTGTTATGAAAAGTCAACTTTAGTTGATCAAAGAGAGACTTTGATTCTTCCTTAAATAATTGGATAAAGTCATCTACTTTATCTGGATTTCCCAGTAACCGTGCGATTTTGTCTCTGTCATACATCGTTTAGAACTTTAGTTATTTTTTCCACAAGCTCATCTTCGTCTATTGGTTTAGTAATTACGTCATTCATTCCAACTTTATAGCAACGCTCTATTTGATCTTTAACAGCATTGGCTGTCATGGCAATAATCGGCAGTTCACTTTCACTTTTAAGTTTTCGAATTTCCATTGTCGCTTCATAACCATCCATTTCTGGCATTTTTACATCCATCAGCACTAAATCGAATTGATGATGAAGAGCCTGATGAACGGCTTCAAGGCCATTTCCTGCGATTTCTAAATCCAAATTGCTAAAATTCTTTTTCAGCAACTCTGTGGCTAGCATTTTGTTGAGTTCCATATCCTCTACCAATAGAATACGAGAGGATTCACTTCTCACTTGTGTTGATTGAATTTCCAATTGATCCTGGTTCTTGCTATTGGTGAGAGCATAGTTTAATTGCACAATAAATATACTACCCTCTCCCACCTTGCTTTCCACAGATATCTCACCGCCTTGCTGCTCAACAATTTGTTTAACAATAGATAACCCTAAGCCAACACCATGTTCCAAATCTCGATCGTTCATTCTTGCCTGCTCAAAACTCTCGAAGATCAGAGGTAATTTTTGTTTCGAAATTCCTACTCCTGTGTCCTTAACTTCGAAGACAATTTGAGCATCTGCCTCGGATAAAGCTTTGAGTCTAACATTCAAATCAACCATTCCCGATTCTGTAAATTTTATTGCATTACCTATCAAGTTGTTAAGCACTTGTAATAACCTAACGGGGTCACCTTCTAAGGTTTGAGGTAATGTAGGATCAAGTTTTATCAAGAGTTGCAAACCTTTAGATTGAGCTCGAGGTAACATACTGTTTTGCAATTGATTGATCACTTCCTTCAGACTAAACGGAACTTTTGCAATAACATATTTCCCACTTTCAATTCGTTCTTGATCTAGTATGTCATTGACCATGGCTAATAAGCTCTCAGAAGATTTTTGTACGGCCTGAACCCATTTCTTTTGCTGATGATCGAGATCTGTATCGGCCAACAACTTGTTCATCCCCATTATTGCATTAAGAGGGGTTCGAATTTCATGGCTCATATTCGCCAAGAACTTTGACTTATACGCTACCTTTTGCTCAGCAAGTTTACGATGCTGCTTTTGTTTTCCTTGTGAATAAACAAGGTATATAACCAATGCTGTAATAGAACCAATGATCAATACTATACTTGATTTAAAAAAAGTAGTTTGCCAAAAACGTCTTGGAACGTAAAGGTGTGCCCGAGTAAACTTTTCAGAATCCTTTAGTCTAACTTGAAAAGTGTATTGACCTGGCTGTAGATTATAGAAGTTAATCTTGTTTAATTCGCTCTCACTCCAAAGCTCATTCAATCCAAGTAAGCGGTACTCAAAAAGTAAATGAGCAGTGTTTCCAAAATCTAATGCGCTGAAATCAATGCGTAAATTGTTTTCTCCTGGTTGAAGATCTATGCTATCATTGCTTAATTGAATGGTTCTTTCTCCAGATTTCAAAGAAGTGATAACGACCAGTCCTTTTGCATTATCCATTGAATTTGATTTTGTCTTGATTGCGGTAATGCCATTCGTACCTCCAAAAAGAATCTGATCTTCTACCAAAGCAACGGCATGTTTGTAAAATCTTTGACTGTTGTTAGAGGGTAAATTCAAAGTCTTGATTTCGTTGTTTTCTAGATTTAACTCATGAATTTGCCATGTGCTTGTGAACCAAAGTAAAGAGTCAATTTTTTTCAAGCTGTAGACTGATGGATCACCACCTTTAAAACTGAATGATGTCTTTATCAGTTCATCATTTAGTACATTATATTCCATCAACCCTTTGGATG
>JAOARK010000182.1 GCA_025210575.1 Schleiferiaceae bacterium | reverse complement strand
TTGAAGCTTATTTTGCTCACATCATTTTTAGAAAGGTAGCGAGCTAAATAGGTAATCAGCGCAAGACTGGCTAGACTGGATGTTTGAAAACTCACCCCAATAAATGGGATGCTTATCCATCGAGCCGTGTTTGTTGCCCCTGGATTACTTGATATTAAACCTTGAAGAGAAGTATAGGCCAAAAGGACAATGACAAAAGGTAAAGCCATAGCGGCAACTGGGGCAAAGTACTTATGATTTAGTTTACTTATTCCTACGGTAAAGGATAGGCCAAGTATGAGATGAACACTTTGTTTGGTTAACCATTTAAAAGTGTTTCCCGTACTATTTATATAAGCCAAATTGCTGCTTGCGCTGTAAACGATAACCAGCGAAACAATGGCAAGCAGACCAATTATTGACCATACTTGGCTATCTCCTTTTATGTAGGATTTAAGTTGCATTAAAGCTTTCTAACCGCTTGTTTAAATTGTCTTCCTCTGTCTTCGTAATTCTGAAACAAATCAAAACTTGCACAAGCAGGGGATAGTAATACTGTTTCTCCTTTGCTTCCTAACTGATAAGCCATTTTCACTGCATCGTCCATTGAGTTGGTTTCTACAATGTTTTCAATATGACCATCAAATTCTGCATGGATTTTAGCGTTCTCTGAGCCTAAGCAAACGATAGCCTTCACCTTGTCTTTTACAAGTTCTGATAGCTGGCTGTAATCATTTCCTTTGTCAACTCCACCCACAATCCAAATAGTAGGTTTACGCATAGACTCTAAAGCGAAATAGGTGGAATTCACATTTGTAGCTTTCGAGTCATTTACAAATTCAATTCCATGAATATCCAGCACTGGTTCTAAGCGGTGCTCAAGACTGTCGAAGTTGGCGAGGCTATCTCTTATACTTTCTTTTCTAATTTTAAGAAGTTTTGCACTTAAGGCAGCTGCCATTGAGTTGTGCACGTTGTGTCTTCCTTGCAAGGCGAGTTCGTCAATTGTCATTGTTTCGTGGTTATTTAGCGTTATTTCTATTTTGTTTTCTTCGTTTATGTAGGCGCCTTCGTTTGGTTGATCTCTAGTGGTAAATCCTAAAACTTTGGCCTTTATATTGTTCTTTTCAACTTCCTTTTGCAGGATGGGATCTTCTAGATTGTAGATGAAAAAGTCATCCTCGTCTTGGTTGAGGGTAATTCTCATTTTAGAAGCGATATACTCCTCCATGTTGTAGTTGTATCGATCTAAATGATCTGGGGTGATGTTTACAATCACTGCGATGTGTGGCTTAAAATCCTTGATGTCATCCAGCTGGAAACTGCTAACTTCTACAACAAGAAAGTCATGGTCTTCTTGGGCAACCATTCTTGCCAGGCTGTAACCAAGGTTTCCGGCAACACCCACATCATGACCTCCTCTAGAAAGAAGGTGATGGGTTAAAACTGTAGTTGTGGTTTTACCATTGCTTCCAGTAATGGCCACGATTGTTGCTTTAGTATACCAAGAGGCAAATTCTATTTCAGAAATGATCGGTGTGCCCTGATCCTTAAGCTCTTTAATGATCAATACTTTGTCCGGAATTCCTGGGCTTTTGATTACGAAATCTGAAGCAAGAATGCGCACAAAATCATGCTTGCCCTCTTCAAACTTTATTTCATTATCGATGAGCTCTTTTTTAAATTCAGGCTTGATCTGATTTAAATCGGATACAAAAACGCGGTAGCCTTCTTTTTTAGCAAGAAGTGCTGCACCGACTCCACTTTCACCGGCTCCTAAGATGCTTATGTATTTGGCGTTGGCGATCATCTAATTTTTAGTGTAATTATTGCGAGTACAGCGAGCATGATTCCGATAATCCAAAACCTGGTTACGATCTTAGATTCGTGGTATCCTTTTTTCTGGTAGTGGTGATGAAGTGGTGACATCAAAAAGATGCGTCTTCCTTCTCCGTATTTTTTCTTGGTGTATTTAAAGTATCCTACCTGAAGAATTACAGATAGATTTTCTGCTAGAAATATTCCACAGAGAATAGGAATCAATAATTCTTTGCGAACTGCAATTGAGAATACAGCTATGATAGCTCCTATCGCTAAGCTTCCAGTGTCTCCCATAAATACCTGGGCCGGATAAGAGTTGTACCAGAGGAATCCGATACAGGCGCCAATAAATGCAGCAGCAAAAATTACCATCTCACCAGAATAGGGGATGTACATGATGTTGAGGTAATCTGCGAAGATGATAGAGCCTGATACGTAGGCAAGAACCGCTAATGCTACTACTATTATTGCTGATGAACCAGTGGCTAATCCATCTATTCCATCTGTTAAGTTCGCACCATTACTTACCGCTGTGATTATGAATATCACAATGGGAATGAAAATCAACCATGCGTAGTTTTTTAAATCGGGGCTGATCCAAGTGATTAGCTTCGCATAGTCGAATTCGTTGTTTTTTAGAAACGGGATTGTGGTTTTAGTCGATTTTTCTGCATCGTTAAAAACTGGAGTCGTGTTATGCGTTTCACCCCATACTTCGGTTTCTGTAACTTGGGTTTGAGCTTTTTGCTTCAACACAACATCGGGGTGGAAATAGAAGATACTTCCAACAATAATTCCCAGGGTTACCTGACCTATAACCTTAAATGTGCCTCTTAAGCCTTCTTTATTCTTTTTAAATACTTTGATGTAGTCATCTAGAAAGCCAATGGTGCCCATCCAAACGGTGGTGAGTAGAAGGGTAATTACATATATGTTGTCCAGTTTAGCGAAGAGCAATACAGGAATGATAATTGAGCCAAGTATGATGATGCCACCCATCGTTGGAGTGCCGGCTTTTTCACTTTGCCCCTCTAGGCCTAAGTCTCTAACGGTTTCTCCAATTTGTAACGATCTCAATTTGTTGATCAATCGCTTTCCGAATACCATTGAAATAAGTAGCGAAGTCACGATGGCTCCAGCACTCCTTGTTGAAATGTATTGCATTGCACCCGCTCCAGGTACATTCAGGACTTCGTCTAGGTAGTTGAATAAATAGTATAACATTAGCCCGGGCTTTGTTTAAAAATTGAGGTAATCTCTTCCATGTCATCAAAGTGGTGTTTCACACCCTTTATTTCCTGATAGTTTTCGTGTCCCTTGCCCGCAATGAGAATAATGTCTCCGCTTTGGGCGAGGCTGTTAGCGGTTTTTATGGCTGTATG
>JAOARK010000181.1 GCA_025210575.1 Schleiferiaceae bacterium | reverse complement strand
CATTTTAGAGAATGTCTAATATGGTTTTTTGCACACTCGCGCAGATGTCATTTATGTTTTCTTGCACATAATTCGGGTTCTTTTTAACCTCTTTTTGAAGCGTATAAAGAATGTTGGTCTTTAATCCGCTAAAACTGTAGTTGTATCCTTCTATTCTCGGTTTATTGAATTTGAAACGACTTGAATCACCCTCTTCCGCTAATTTCTGAATTTCAGGTCCACCAGGGTATGGCAAACCAAGGATCTTAGCTGTTTTATCAAAAGCTTCACCTGCGGCATCATCAATGGTCTCCCCTAAAATCTCAAAATCGAAGTAATTATTCACCTTCACAATTTGGGTATGTCCTCCTGAAACGGTTAAGCATATGAAGGGGAAGTTAGGCGATGGAGTTCCGTCATCGATAAAATGTGCAAGAATGTGGGCTTGCATATGATGAACATCAATTAATGGAATGTTTAATGCCAACGCAAAACTTTTAGCAAACGAAGTTCCAACCAGTAAAGACCCCATTAATCCTGGTCCACTAGTAAAAGCAACAGCTTGCAATTGATTAGGCTTTATATTTGCTTTCTTAAGGGCTGAATCTACCACCGGAACGATATTTTTTTGGTGGGCTCGAGAAGCTAGTTCAGGTACTACGCCTCCGTATTGCTCATGTACTTTTTGATTGGCTACCTCGTTGGATAAAACAACATTATTTTGCAGTACGGCAGCACTAGTATCATCGCAAGACGACTCTATTGCCAGAATGTAAATGGGCTCAGACATGAGCGCAAAAATAGAAATAGAAGGCTATTAAAAGATTTTGGAAAATATTAAGAAGAATCTTTGTTGGCATGGTGATTTTCATCATTCTGTCAACCTTCATTCTTTCTATGGAATCTGTGCAAACTTACCTGGCCAATGTGGCAGTGAATTACCTAAATGAAGAATTTGGGTTAGATGCGCATATTGGAAAGATTCGAATTTCTTTTCCTAGAAATATTGAGCTTCAAGATGTTTATCTGGCTGATGGACATCAAGATACCTTAATCTATGCCGGGTACATTAGTACTCACAACATCGGCTACAATGCAAATAAGAACCTCTTAAAAACAGGTACGGTAGAACTGAATAATGGGAAAATTTACCTGAGAAAATATCCTGAGGACTCCGTTTTCAACTTCAAGAATTTCTTGGTCAAATTGTCTGGAGATGGCCCTAAAGAACAAAGTGCTAACCCTTTTCAATGGAAAACACCAAAGGTTGAAGTTGACTCCATGCGCTTTATTAAACACCGTTTGGGATGTGAAGATTCTTGTACCAATATCTTTCTAGATTACAGTAAAATATGTGTAAACGATTTTCATTTGAATGATGGTTACGTCAAAGCAGATATTCAGTCCTTCACTTTTGTAGATCGATACCGTACAGACCTCAAGCATTTTTCAGCCAAAGCTGCATATCAAGAAAAATATATTGAGGCATATGATCTTGAAGTAGAAACAGAACAGACCAAATTTAGAGGAGATGTTCGTCTGGATTATTCTTCTGATGAGGTCTTGGAGTATTTTGAAGACAGTGTGCAAATAACTGCTGATGTTTACCAAGCTGACGTTTCTAGTGATGAATTTAGATCATGGCTCTCCTCTTTTCCTGATTTTGGAATGATGCATGCCTCCGCTAAAGGAACAGGCACAGTAAATGACTTGCATTGTGTTGATGTCAATGCAAGAATGGGAAAGAGAACACACTTTATTGGAGATGTTGATATTAAAAATTCAACTCGAGCAGATAGCATTTTTATTCGTGCTACCAACATGGATTTTGCCGGAACAGTAGAGGATTACAATAGATACATAACACCTTTAGCGGGCTATGAATTGCCCAAACAGTTAAGGGCTCTTGAAAAGATAGAGCTGAAAGGGAGTTATATCGGTGACTTGATTAACATTGCCATTGAAGGGGATATAAACACCGCTTTGGGAGGTGGGTTTATGGATGTAGACTTAAGCAATGTTGATAATCCTGATAATCTGGGATATAAAGGCGAAGTTGATTTTAGAGATTTTGAAATAGGAAAATTATTAGAAAACCAAACGTTAGGTAAAACCTCTTTTGATGGAAAAATAAACGGTAGTGGTACTGTAGCGAAATATTTAGATTTTGAAATGGACTCACTGCATGTCACTTATCTAGATGTAAGTGGTTATAGACTGCAAAACTCCGTTGTAACAGGAAGAACCAAAGACAGAATCTTTAACGGGAGCCTGAAGGTTAAAGATCCCAATTTGAAATTAGATTTTGATGGCCTGGTAGATTTTCAACATGCCAACAAGGTTTTTGATTTTTATGCCCACCTTAAGGAAGCTGATTTGTATAAACTCGGTTTAAGCAAAGACACCGTTTCGATTACATCGGGGAAATTAAGCTCTAACCTTACCTACAAAAACTTGAATGATTTTAAAGGTGACTTAATATTGTTCGATGCCACGTATGAGGACAAAAGTGATTTCTATTTTTTCGATTCTTTAACGGTCAATTCTGAATACAAGGAACAAAGGCATATCGTTCAATTGAATTCTCAACTTTTAGAACTAAAGCTTGATGGCCAATTTGATATGATGGAACTCATTCCTTCTTTTGAAAGAGTAGCTTCTTCGCTTTACAAATTCTACCCTGTTGAGGAAACTGAAAAAGAATATAATTTAAGTTGTTCATATGAAGTAAACCTAAATAATACTCACTTGCTTTCTACACTATTTGTTCCTGGATTGCACTTAGAGCCGGGGACTCATATTGATGGTCATATAGAAATGCCAAATCAACTTTTCAGCCTAAACCTTAATTCTCCATTAATTGAATACAATTCATTGTCGATGTCTGGGATTGGGCTAAGAGTAAAAGACTCTTTAAGCAATGGAAATATTGATTTGGAAGTGAAACACCTAGAAAGCGATAAAATAACTTCAGACTCCAATCGGGTCGTGTTAGACGTTTTTCAGGATAGTGTGAGTTTTAGAATTATGGCGCGAGTTCAAGACAGTATTGAAAATCATATCAAAGTGGTTGGAAATAGTACATCTGAAAACGAAAATGAATACCAGCTGAGTTTATCGAAAACCACTTTTAACATTGGGCTTCAAGATTTTGCTTTAGTAGGTAACAACAAGATAACCTGGACTAAAGACATGGTTGTTATTGACAATATTTTCGTTCAGAGTGAGGAAAGTAATTTAGCCATTAATGGAACTTTGTCTGATAAGAGATATGAAATATTGAGGTTCAGTTCTGATAGCTTGAACATGAACATTCTCAATTACTTTATTGGTAATCCAAATACAAGGATTTCTGGTGTCATGAATGGAGACATCATGTTAAGCGAAGTTTTTGGAGAACCTAAGATTCTTTCAGATTTCAGAGCAGACAGTCTTTTAGTGAATGACGATTGGGTAGGAGACGTTCGAATTGAGAGCAATTGGGATTACGAGCGAGAACTTTTCCAGTTTACAGCTGATATTGAAAGAGGTAAGCTTCCATCTTTTAGTGTTGACGGGATTTTTAAACCCGATAGCAATGCTTATATCTCTGCTGATGCTAATTTCAACCGATTTAGGGTGAGTGCGCTTAATCCGCTCGTTGATGGTGTTCTATCGGATTTAAGAGGCACAATTACTGGAGATATTAAAATAAGTGGCCCACTGTCTAAGCCTCATTTTACTGGAGGATTGACGCTGTCTCAAGTGGCGATGAAGGTTCCTTTTCTTCAAACGGAATATAACATCGTTGGTCAACCCACGGTAGAGATTAGAGATACCGCATTTATATTGGGCAAAACGGAAATTCGGGATGTGACCGAAAATACCAAAGGTTATGTAAGTGGGAGCGTGAATCACAAAGCGTTTGATAATTTCATTTTTGATCTGACAGTAGAAGCTGATAAGCTGCTGGGTATGGACCTTAAAAGGGGCGATTATGATTACTTCTTTGGAAAGGGATATGCATCTGGCTTTATGACAATTAAAGGTCCTGTAGAAGAAATAGACTTGGAATTGAATTTGCGCACCGAACGAGGTACAGAATTCAACATGCCCATAACCAGTGATATTGAAGTGGAAAGAAGCAACTTTATCACTTTTGTGAATACCGAGAGTGTCTATACAGAAATTCTTCAAGATAGACTTACAGAGTTGGACTTACGCGGAATGAAATTGACAATTAATGTAGAGGCAACGAATGATGCAGAAGTTCGATTAATTATGGACGAAACCGTAGGTGACATTATTAGCGGATCGGGAAATGGATTGGTGAAAATTGAAATGGCCCCAAACGGAGATATTACCATGTATGGAGATTACACCTTAGAAAAAGGAGACTACCTCTTTACCATGAGAAGTATTATTAATAAACCTTTTGTGTTAGAGCCTGGTGGTACTTTTCACTGGAGTGGTGACCCTTATAATGCGGACGTGAATTTAAGAGCAAAGTATACCACGAGAACTACTCTTACTGGCATTGTTACTTCTGGAGGTTATAGCGATGAGCGAGTGACCGTTGATTTGTTTTTGATTTTAAAAGGTGATTTGATGAACCCTACGATTTCTTTTGAAATTGACTTGCCCGGTGCACAATCTTCATGGCAAGAAGAACTGAGAAACAAATTGACAGACGTAGACAAATTGAATCAACAAGCTTTTTCTTTATTGGTGTTGAATCGATTCTGGGTAGACGAGATAAATGACGAAAATTTAGCAGGACAGGGTATTCAAGCGAATTCTATTCAAATGTTATCTAATCAGTTTTCTAACTGGATCAATTCTGGAACAGGAGATTTTGTAGATGTGAATATGAACTACAATACTGCAACTCAAGCAGGTTATCAGGATGAAGTGGAGATTGGCGTATCAAAAAACTTTTATGATGACAGAATAACCGTAAGTGGGATTTTGGATGTTCCAGTAGGGAGTACCAACAACACCACTAACACACAGACTCTAGCGGGAGATTTTGAAGTGAAATATAAAATCACAGAAGATGGTAGAGTACAGGGGAAAGCCTTCAACCGGAATAACCAGAATAACCCAGCAAGAGACCAATTGGCAAATTACACGCAGGGATTAGGTATACTCTATCAAAGAGATTTTAATACTTGGGGAGATTTTGTCCGTTTCTTTTTTGGCGGAGGAAAGAAGGAAGAAGAACCAAAAGTGAACGAGCCTTAGAAAGACCCGTCCATCGCAACATTTTCAACTATTTCTAATCCGTAACCAACAATTCCTACACGCTTAATAGGGTTGTTGGTGAGCAGTTTTACTTTACTCACTCCTAGGTCATGCAATATTTGGGCGCCAATTCCAAAATCTCTAGCATCTTTAGAAAACGATGATTTTTTGGGAGCTTTTGTTCCTCCAATCAAATGGGCTTTGTAATCTTTTAATCGATCTAAAAGTCCACCAGCCATTTGCTGTTGATTCATATAAACAATAACACCATTGCCATGGTTGTAGATATGTTCCATCGCTTTACGAAGTTGAGTTGGGCCATCGGTAGTTAACAAATGGAAAATGTCATTACCTACCCCAGAGGAATGAACACGCACAAGAACAGGTTCATTCTTTTTCCAGCTTCCCTTAGATAAAGCTAAGTGAATTTGACCGTTGGTAGTTTGCTCGTACGCCTTCAACGTAAAAACTCCATGCTCTGTGTCAATATCAAATTCCTCTCTCAATGCGATCAAAGATTCCTTTTGCATTCTGTATGCTACTAGGTCTTCAATACTGATGATCTTAAGATCGAATTTTTCAGCGATCTCATAAAGTTGAGGTAGGCGCGCCATTGTGCCATCCTCATTCATTATTTCTACGATAGTTCCTGCAGGCTCTAAACCAGCAAGTCGGGCTAAATCTATAGCAGCCTCGGTATGTCCGGTACGTCTTAGCACACCGCCTGTTTTCGCGATAAGCGGAAATATGTGACCAGGACGAGCTAGATCAGAAGGCTTTGTTTTTTTATCTACCAATGCCTGTACCGTCTTTGCTCTATCACTAGCAGAAATTCCAGTTGTGCAACCATCGCCAATTTTGTCTACAGAAATGGTAAATTGAGTTTGGTGAGGATCGGTATTGTTGCTCACCATAAGATCTAACCCCAGTTCTTTGCAACGTTCTTCAACTAAAGGTGTACAAATTAAACCACGGCCATGTTTAGCCATAAAGTTTATGAGGTCGGGAGTGACTTTTTCAGCCGCAGCAACAAAATCACCTTCATTTTCTCTATCCTCATCATCAACAACAATAACCACTTTTCCGGCCTTGATGTCTTCAATTGCCTCCTCAATGGTATCTAATGATCTACTGATTTCTTTTTGTGGGTTGCCAGACATTTGTTCTAACTCCTTTTAAATATTTAATGTATCCATTCAATAGTGCCAGATTCATCATTACAAAGTGACCAACGAATCTAAGCGGCCCGCTTTTTATTTGTAAACTGTATAAAAGCCCATCTAAAATGGTGAGCAAAAGTACACATATTACCAAGTATAGATAGTTTAGATAAAATAGGTGGTTGTGTAATATAAATGCTGCAATCATGCTAGCAATAGCCAAGAATGGGGTAAACCATCTTAGTATTTTATGCGAGAAAAATGCAAACCCTAAAGGATAAGGTTCTTTCCAAAGTAGCCCTTTAAAACGCGAAAGATTTTGAAAATTTCCAATAGATATGCGCGTTTTCCTTTTGAATTCTTCTTCTTGCAAAGTTGAGACATCTTCAAAACCCATGGCATGTTTGTCAAAAAGAACTTTGCCATTGTTTTTTAATACGGCACAAGTCACATAAAAATCTTCCATAAAAGTGAGCGGAGGAATAGGCACAAAAGCAGTTTTGCGAATGCAATACAATCCACCTTCAACCCCCTGAACTTTTTGCCATAGATCAGATTCTCCTTGTTTCAACTTATTTTCAAAGGACAAATAGGCGTTTTCTTGTTTTGCTATTCCTGCATTGTCTTTTTGGAAGTAGGCAATATTGCCCCCAACCATTTGCACCTCATTGTCTTCAAAATGGCGAACAAAGTGATTGACGGTATCGCGATTGAAAATGATATTCGCATCTGTGCCGATGATCAGGTTTTCTTCACAAATGCTTACTAAGTGGTTTATTATTCCTGATTTCCCTGTACGTTCGTCAAAACGAATGAATCGAACTCTTGAATTTTCATCCGCATACTTTTGTGCAATAACATCCGTGTCATCCGTGCTCGCATCAGATCCAACATAGATTTTTAGTAGATCCTCAGGATAGCTACTTGCCAATAAAGAATCGATCTTTTCTTTAAGCACGCTTTCTTCATTGTACGCTGCAAAAATCACAGCTACAGACGGAGAATACCCTGATGTCTTTGGTGCTGCATCTTTGCGTTTCACTGAAGACAAAATCAACACAAACAAAGGGTAGAGTAGGTAGGTATGAATTATGCCTCCTATAGATACCCAGAACAATATTTTAGCTACCAGAATCAAATGGAATTGTAGAAATTAAGTAATTCCACACTTAGCTTATCAGTTCCATAGTTTTCCTGAGCAAATAGTCTTGCCTGCTTTCCAATTTTAAGGCGACTCTCAAGATTAGAATAGAGTTCGATCATCGCTTGAGCGAACGCTTCCGCATCATCAGCAATTACTATCTCTTTTTTGCTTTCTACAGGAATTCCTTCCGAACCAATTTTAGTGGATACAATTGTCTTTCCGTATCCCAATCCTTCAATGATCTTAATTCGGATACCACTTCCGGAAAGCAAAGGAACGAGCATTATTCCGTTGTCTTCATAAAATTCTGATGAATCATCAACCTCGCCAACCACTTCAACTCCTTTATCATTTATACCCAAAAGGTCTTCTGGCATATTCTTTCCGGCTATGACTAATTTTGCTTCTTCAATTTCTGATACCACTTTAGGCCAAACTTCTTTGATAAGCCATTTGACTCCGTTCACATTTGGCATCCAATCCATAGCTCCGAAATGGAAGAAGTTATTTTTAGTAGAAGGAAAATCTGGGTAATTACTCATTTCTAAAGCACAGGGCATTGAAAGTTGTCTTTTGCCGAATTGACTAAAGAATTTTCCATCTTCGGCAGATAT
>JAOARK010000180.1 GCA_025210575.1 Schleiferiaceae bacterium | reverse complement strand
GGCGTTGCCAAGATCAACCCATCTGCCCAATAAGAGTTTAAATATTCACCGTTAATTTTAACATGTACGGTGATCATTGCCGTAGTATCTTTTCTACTTACGGTTACCTCATTCAATGCGAAGTTAGGTTTGAAATTCAATGATTTAGACTCTGCTGAAAGTAAAGTACGTTTATCGTACACATAGTTCTTATTCAAAATTGCCTCGGCCGCCTCTTCCACTTCGCTTTTCGCTACATTGGCAAGAAAACCTAAACGCCCTGTGTTTATACCCAATATTGGCACCCCCGTATCTCTAACATAGGTTGTACTGTCCAAAAGTGTTCCATCGCCTCCAATTGTTAGTAACAGATCTGGGTTTTGCTTTTTGAAACTTTCGTGTGAATCGTAGGTATTGAACCCCAAGTTCAAATCACAGTGATCTCTTAAAAAATGATTGAATTTATCATTAACACAGATACCTACCCCTGCACCATCTAATTTGTCGTAAAGCTTCTCTAAATGTCCTCTAGAGTCTGAAGTAATTTTTTTACCGTAAATCGCAACCTTCATATCACCTCAGTTAATTTATAGGCGCCTGCAAACATAAAAGGAATGCTTAATACCCATCAGATATTCAAATATTTAATAAAATTCTCATATCTGAATTGCAGATCTAAATCATTGTTACTTTGGTGGTATGCTGCAGCCACTTCATATTTGTATCTAGAGAAGGACTTTATAACGGGAGATAAATCAGTTCGATTGATTTTCAAAGTCACCTCGAGCTGTGTGCTATTGGGTTGAGAAGTGATATAAAATGCTAAGATTTTAGCATCGTTAGATTCAACAATCTGTGCAATTTGAGATAGATAAAAATCATTGTCATTTAACAACAACACCAAAATTCCGCCAGGAGATTCAACACTCAACATCTGTCCCATTCCATTGATGATATCATAAGGACTGAGGTAGCCCAAATATTTTTCATCCTGATCTAAAACTGGTAATACCGAGAGTTTAAACTCGCTAAAAAGCTTGATGGCATCAAACACATGTCTATCGTCAGAAATAAAAACCCGAATAAGTTTAGAACTGCCCTCTTTCACTGAGTTACTATGATCGTAAGCGTCTAACAGGTCTCCTTCAGAAACCAGACCGATATACTCATCCTCATCGAAAACAGGCAAGTGATATACTTTATTATCCTCTAAAAGTCCTAGTGCAAACTCAACGCTATCATCTGACTTTACAGGACTTAAATCATTCTTTATTAAATCTGGATGTATCATGTATTCTTAGCTTAGACAAACTTACCATTTTTTACATTTGACGCTCATTTTTACGAGCATGACAAAACTGAGTGTTAATATTAATAAAGTAGCCACTATAAGAAACGCCCGTGGAGGCAACACGCCTAATCTGGTTCAGGTAGCTAAAGACTGCGAGCGCTTTGGTGCTCAGGGTATAACAGTTCACCCAAGACCCGATGAAAGACACATTCGTTACCAAGATGTTCGAGAATTAAAGCCCATTGTTTCCACTGAATTCAATATTGAAGGATATCCATCAAACGACTTTATAGATTTAGTTCTTCAAAACAAACCTCATCAAGTTACCCTTGTTCCAGACCCTCCTGGAGTATTAACTTCTAACGCTGGTTGGGATACAATTACACATCAGCAAATGTTAAAGGAAAAAGTCGCGCTTTTTAAAGAGGAAGGTATAAGAACCTCACTTTTTATTGAAACCAACGCTGAGCATATAAAAGCAGCAAAAGATACAGGGGCTGATCGCGTAGAGTTATATACAGAGTCTTTTGCTGTTGATTACGCTAACGACAATGAAGCTGCTGTAAAACCTTATCGCGAAAGTGCTCTTGTAGCCCAAGAAGTAGGCTTAGGTCTAAATGCGGGACATGATCTAAACTTGGATAATTTGGCTTTCTTCGCAAAAAACGTTCCCGGATTATTAGAAGTTTCGATTGGCCACGCACTTATTAGTGATGCGCTTTATTATGGTTTGGAAAATACTATTCAGATGTATTTGGCCAGATTGAGTTAAGGCATTTTCCAAAAGTTCAATTGAAGCCCTTCTATCTCTAGAGAGTCTATTTTCTCAATGCTCTCCAAATAGACCCCGCGTTTCTTATAGGCTTTGCCAGATCCTTCTTCGTCAGATTCAGCGACAATAAGATCTGCATTGTAATGCGCAATGGGCTTTTCAATATTCGCAAAGGTTAAATAGCTATCCCAAATGGGGTAAGCCGTTTTATTGGTAGATAAAAATGTAAACGTAGGAGACCAAGATCCGATCAACACTTTTACATCATCGCTCTCTGCTATTCTGTCGTTAGCCGCATAGACTTTATATGTTCTTTCATTAAAGTCTTTCTCCATTTGAGGCGTGCCTATGAATACCCCAAATAAAATAATCAATACAGCCAACCCGAAAGCAAAAGGCTTAACTTTAAAAGAAAGACGATGCATTAACACAGCCAATAGGGCAAAAGAAGCAACGTACAATCCTGCAGCATACCTTGGCGGAAAATAACCCATGAACATTCCAGAGAACTGATAAAACCACATTGCAAACAAAGGAATACATCTCATAAGATACTTCCATTCGAACTTAGCGGCCAAAAACAAACATGTCAACCCGATGAAAAACCAACTCCAAGAAAGTATCTCACCAACCCCAACTAAATGAAGCGTTCTGTTGTAGGCTAAAATCTCGAACTTGGTCAATCCAGGAACATTATAATATTCCCCTACTTGATTGAAGATATAGTTCGCTAAGTCTTTTTGAAAAATAAAGATGCTTGTATATATAACTACAAAAGGTAACATGCCTAAGAGTATAGCTTTAAACTTTTGCTTAAAACCCATACCATTCAACGGAACTATACATATTGCTAAAATCAACAATAACCACATGGCCACAGCTTGCACTTTAAAGGCTGGCCCTAAACTTGCCAATAAAACAAGCAGAAAGATTTGCTTAACAAAAACTGCATTTCCAGACTCTAACCAACTTAAAAAGACCACATAACCGACAATAGGTATCAAGACCGAGAGGACATCTCCCATCATAAATCTTGAGAAGTGAAATGTAACAGGAGAAACAAGCATAAGCAACACAAAGAGACTCCCGAGTTTTAGACGTTTTGCGAACAAGTACAAGCAGAAAGCAACCAGAATAATCATAACTGCTCTTCCCGTACTCCAATCATTCACAGCAATTATAAAAGGTACAAATAGGGCTGCAGCTAATCCAGGTGACTTGATAAAATTATCTGACTCTGGCATTTCTGAAAAACCAGAATTAATAAAGTTCCTTACCGCAAAGGTGTTCAAACCTTCATCACTATAAGGGCCACGGCTATGCGATAACCCAGAAGAGACATCTGCAGAGAGAAATAAAAATTGAGCAACTACCCATAGAATGATTGCTACTTTTGTCCCATCAAAATGAAATCCTTTGAACATTGACGCCATAGAAGGCGAAAATAATCATCCACCAAAAGCAAAAAAGTAGACAATGAAACTGTTTCATAAAATTATTGGTGAGGGTGAACCCATCATCATTATGCATGGCTTGTTCGGAATGCTTGACAATTGGCAAACCTTTGCAAAAGCCCTGAATAATTTGGGTTATCAGGTTCACCTCTTAGACATGCGAAACCATGGAAGATCTCCCCATTCATTAGAGTTTAGTTATCAAGTAATGGCAGATGACCTAGAAGAGTATATGGACGATCAGAATATTGAAAGTGCTCATATTCTGGGTCATAGTATGGGAGGAAAAGTAGCTATGGTGTTTGCTACTGAGAATGAAGAAAGAACCAAATCTTTAATAGTTGTCGATATTGCACCCAAAGCTTACCCTGTGCACCATCAAGACATCATTGCTGGTTTAAAGTCCTTAGATTTTTCTACCATAAAAAGCAGAGGTGAAGCAACTGAGCAATTAGGCAAATACATTGATAACGCTGCTGTAAAGCAATTTTTATTGAAAAGTCTTTATTGGGAAAGCAAAGAAAAACTGGCGCTACGTTTCAACTTATCCGTGATAGATCAAAACATCAATATGGTTGGAGAAGCGTTGTTTGACAATGCGGTTTATGAGGGACCGACTCTATTTGTGGATGGAGGAGCGTCTAATTACATAAAAGAAAGTGACGGACCATTGATTAAGAGCCATTTCCCAAAAGCGGAGATTGATACAATTCCAGGTTCTGGTCATTGGGTGCATGCAGAACAGCCCAAACTTTTCTACGAAAGTGTTGTACGATTTTTAGATCATCAATAAAAAAAGCGGCTAAAGCCGCTTTTTTTTGTTTTATGCTACAACCGGACTAGGTCGTCCCATTAGCTTTAAAAAGTTTACATGACTTTTAACTGCCTTGTAAAATGTGTTATGCTCATTGTAAGGCACTTTAAATTCTTGTGCTGTCTCTCTAACGATCTTTGCAATCTTAGGGTAATGCACGTGGCAAATGCCAGGAAACAAATGATGCTCTACTTGAAAATTCAAACCACCTGTATAGAAAGTCAGTAACCAACTTTTTGTTGCAAAGTTGTTCGTTGTGGCCAGCTGGTGATTGGCAAATTGAACCGTAGGGTTAATAGATGAATCTTCAGGTTGCTCAACTTCATTAACTACGTGTGCCAACTGGAAAATAAAACTCAAAATAAAACCAGCCGCATAATGCATAATAACAAATCCTAAAATTGTCCAGCCTACTCCGTACCCTGCCATTAAAGGCATTGCAATAAACACGAACCAGTACAATGCTTTAGTAAAAACAAGAATCATAAATTCTTTAGTAAACGTAGTTCGCATTTGTTTGGTTAAACCACGCTTGTCATAGCTAAATAGATTTCTAAAATCTTTACCCAATGCCCAGTATAAAGTCATTACTCCGTACAATACAGGGAAATAGAATTGCTGATACTTGTGCATTTTTCTATGTGGTTCATTTGGATGAAGTCTCAATAACCCACCCGAATCAATATCATCATCCTTACCATAAAGATTAGTAAAAGTGTGGTGAAGAACGTTGTGCTGCACTTTCCAGTTAAATACATTACCGCTTAGCAAGAACATGCTGGCTCCAAAAAACTGGTTAACAAATTTCTTTTTACTCACACTTTCATGGTTCGCATCGTGCATTACGTTCATACCAACACCAGCCATTCCAACACCCATAATCAACCAAAGGATTAAATATGCCCAAATTGGAACTTGAAAAACCATAAAAGCAACAAAAGGTCCCCAAAGAATTAACCCCATGATTGCCGCTTTAACGTAATAATAAGCGGTAGCCGTCTTCTTAATATTGTTTTCTTTAAAATACGTGTTTACACGTTTGCGCAAAATCGCCCAAAATTCTTGTGCTTCTTTGTTGCTGTATTCTAACGTTTTCGTCATTTTTATGCCCTATTTAAAACCCTCATTCATTCGTCATATGACTGCAAAAAATTTAACTACGTCCCAAGCTTGGACCGCGTTAAACCGACATGCCAAAGAAATGATGTCTACTTCTATAAGCGATTTGTTCAAGAACAATCCGCTGAGAAGCGAACAACTTTTAGTGGCTACGTCTATTGGAATTTTTGATTTTGCAAAAAACAACATTTCTGAGGAAACGATAAAATTGTTGGACCAACTTTTTTCTGAAACTGAGTTAAATCAGGC
>JAOARK010000179.1 GCA_025210575.1 Schleiferiaceae bacterium | reverse complement strand
TACCAATAGAGCTGTAGCAAATGCATCTTACATCACTTTGTACGATTTTGGAGAAACACGTTGGGTATTGAAGAAACCTTATTTGCGAGAATCATTTACCAAAAAAGGAAAAGCCGTTTCTCAAATTAATGCCGAGACATTACCCAACACTATGGTATTGGCGGTGAGTGCCATCTTTATCTCCATTGTATTAGGCATTGGAATAGGAATTTTTTCAGCATTGTACAAAGACAGTTGGTTCGATAAGTTCTGGACTGTTTTTGGAACTTTCGGGATGTCGTTGCCCTCCTTTTTTACAGCCATAATTATTGCATGGTTATTTGGTTTTGTGCTGTCTGCCTATACGGGATTAAATATGACAGGAAACTTGTATACGGTTGATGATTTGGGAAGAGGGAGGTACCTCGATTTAAAGAACTTGATTTTACCCGCTTTAACGTTGGGAATTCGCCCACTGGGTGTGGTGATTCAACTCATGAGAAATTCACTTCTAGAGACCTTGTCTCAAGATTACATCCGCACCGCTAAGGCAAAGGGACTATCTACAAAAACCATTGTTTTAAAACATGCCTTACGTAATAGTCTAAACCCTGTAGTGACCACCATTTCTGGATGGTTTGCCAGTATGCTGGCCGGAGCCGTATTTGTAGAATTCATCTTTGGGTGGAACGGCCTCGGTAAACAAATTGTTGATGCATTGAACTTTCAAGACTTGCCTGTAGTTATGGGCGCAGTTTTGGTTATTGCTTTACTTTTTGTGGTAATCAACATTCTTGTCGATCTCATTTATGTTTGGCTCGATCCACGTATGAGGTAGCGAAATACTTATAGACATACCCTTTTATAAGATGAAAAGCCAAATGTTGATAGGATAAAATAAAACGAACTTCAACTCTTTAAAGCAGAAGGATTATTTTCCTAAGTCTTACTAAGCGGTTCCTAAGGCAGCTAACAAACTTATAAACGCTGTAAACAATATAATTCCTGAAATTATGGTTCCCGCTATAGCAAGACCCTTTTTATTAGGGCTTTTTAGACCTAGAATAGAATATATAAATCCAATTATTGTAGCAATACAACCAATAAACAAGAATAGGACAATTGCAACTTCTCCTCCTCCTGTTGTGAATGCGATAATAAGCGCAATAAAAGAAATGGCAAGAGAAATTGCTCCAACAAGAGAAAAAGTAAAACCCAATTTAGCGTTCTTATCTGCCTTCGCCTCGAAAACATCATTGTAATTTTTTGAACTCGCTTTAGAGGTTCCAATTCTCGGTAACTTTCGTTTTACAATTTTTAGCTTCGAAAAATCTGTGGCCAACTGATTTGCCAAAGCCTCTAGTTTTTTTCTTTTCTGTTTCTTATTGCGAAAAGCCTTGGTTGTTTTAGAATGGTAGGAAATTTGCTCAACCGCTTCTTTCTTGCTTCGACCTTTTTCATCTATTGTTTCACCTGCAGCTACCCTAATACTGTTGCCATAAATGATCTTACCTCCAGGCCCATAAGACTTTTTAATTTTCTGTTCTGTGTTTTTGTCAGCGGTTGACTCTGAAATTGTGCGATTTGAAGAACATGAAACAAGAAAGGTAATAAAGAGAAGTGAGGCCAGGTATTTCACGGTATAATAGATTAGATGATTGAAATTTTAAAAAGTGTTTTTCATAACTGAATTAAGAATTTATTTATCAAAAACCAGATGTTACAATAGAGAGTAATAATAAGAACAATGCTAACGCTGAAATCGCGAGTCCAATAATTGCAAAGACTTTATTTTTTTCACTTTTCATTCCAAGAATTGAAAACACCAACCCAATAATCAAAAGGATAATAGCGCCAAAACCACCAAGAATGATTAAAATAATTGCAGCGTCAATAGACTGTGTGCCAATTCCAATTAATAAAGTCAATAAAAAGAGCCCTACGGCAGTGATTGCCAATACAAATCCTGTTTTGGCATGTTTATCTGCTTGAAGCATCGCGGGGTCGTTGTACTCTTTAACATTGGCTTTAGATGTACCAATTTTTGGAAAGTTCTTTCTCACTAAGACAACATCCTTGAAATCCGCAAAGAGCGTCTTTGTTCTTTTCTTAAGTGATGTTTTTTTTGGTTTAGACTCTTTCTTATCGTAAAGTTCCTCTGGAACATTATTGTCTTCAACAGCTTCTAATTCTTCAGTGTAGCCAATTTCTTTTTCTAACTCTTTTGGTGTGCCATAAATAATCTTTCCGCCAGGGCCATAAGTTTTTTTAAGTTGCTGTTGAGATTTGGAATTAGAATTGGATGAAATGAGGTGTTTGTTTTGTGAGCAAGACACAGTAACACCAGCAATAGGAAAGGGATTAATCGCTTCATTGGGTTTTAGGTATGAGTTCAAAAGTAAATATACATGAATAGCAGTATTTGCAAAATGTAATTCTAAAAGGTTGGGATTTGGTATAAAACAATAAAGCCAGAATATGACTACTCTGGCTTTATTAAGTGGTTGTTATTTAAGTGACTATAATATCACAATCTTCTTTACTTCAGTACCTTCTTTTGTTGAAATTCGAACATAATAAACACCCTCGCTTAAATTAGAAGAATCGAATGTCACGATGTTATCCTCAACGGTCTTTGGTAATTCAATTACTTGACCAGCACTGTTGACTACCTGAATGTCCGCCTTTCCAATACCTTCCATTTCCACCATAAAGATGTTGTTCGCTGGGTTCGGGTAAACATCCAATTCTTTGGCTGGATTCAATTCTTCATAACTCAACGGTGCATTTACAGTGAAGTTGTAGATGTGGAAGTTTCCAAAGTCTCCTTGAAGAACTTTTAATGGAGCTCCTAAGGTTAATTTTCTAAACTGGAATACACCGGCACCATCATTGTTGGCCCAGAAATTAATTCCATCACCATCTGTATCGTACAATTTCAAAACATAGCAGCCTGGAGCTAAATTGAAAGTATCTCTGTAATGCGTGTTATTGACAAAACCTTGTTTTCTAAAGATCTCATTACCATACTGATCATCTATTGTATAGTAGTTCTCTCCACTTGCATTGTTGGTCTTAAACCAGATATAGAAGTTTGCTGGTAAAACGTCAGGTAACGTGAAAGATGTTTGAAGCTTGTTGTTATGTGGATACAAATCAAAACTGTTGTTTGGGTTTTTAATTTCCACATGGAAAACATCTTCTCCTGTTCCACTTAAGTCATCCCAAATTGAAGTAGATCTTGGTAGGGTTACTGTAGTTTCTTCCATAAAATCTAAGCTTCCAGTCCAAGTATAAGTCTGAGGTGTAGTAGAATTGTTAATCCAGTATTCTATAGTTAGTGCAGTTAATTGTGTACTTCCTGTATTACGGATGATAATCTCTGCATTTTCACATACTGAGCTGGTTCTTTCATATTCAACTTTGCTGCTCGGAGAAAGAATGTCTACAATGGCCGCATCTAAGGTGAAGTTAGCGTCACCATAGGTAACCAATTGGTTGTTCACAATGTAATTCGATGATCCTGAAGCTTGGTACAATCCATAATCAATATTAGCGGTCTGCCCAGCAGTAACGAATGGCGTAATATCGAATTCCTGAACGTCTGTAGCCATTCCAGGACACCATCCTGCACGGTCATAGATCCAAGTACCACCTTGAGGATAAATGGGGTTTGCACCACAAGTTTTCCAAACTTTCCAAACAAATTCATCGCTGCCACCACCAATGTCTATGTAGTGATCTCTTGGTATGAATTCACCTTCTTGGCCATGACCCGTTACAGCACTTCTAATTTTAAAGTACTTTCCATTCGCATCAAGCGGAATGTCTCTTGGCTCGAAGAATCTATCATTTTGAATGTTGGTGTAGGAAGGCTTGTCTACTCTCCAGATCTGAGAAATATCTAGAACATCTCTGGGAGGTGTACCTACAATAAATAAGAAGCGAATGTCCATATCTTCCATCCATTGGCCACCACGCTCAATGGTCATCCTTTTTTGTCCTTTAAGGATAGGAGCATAATCGGTTACATCAAAGGTCCAGGTTTTACCATTTACTCCCATGTCTAACCCCAAACCATAAGGAGTAACAAAACTCATGATCTCGAATTTAGCTGGAGTACGCTGATAGAAAGGAAGGTCGTTGATGTTTAAAGTTCCATCAGGTGTTACTTGCCAAGAATTCACAATATTTCCTGTTGGATCATATAATACTTGTGGATCCGCTTTGTAATAAGAGTATGAATTGACAAGACCAACACTATCATGCTTGATTTGAGCGTAGTTAGAAAAGATCTGATATTCATTTACCAAGTGGAAGTTGTTTTGAACGGTATCAATAATGGTGTCGTTAGAAACAACTTGATTGTAAGTTCCTTGATAGAAGGTTAGATTCGGTCTTTTATTGGTCAAGGTTAGATTCTTGAAATGATCTATTCCTCGCATCCAAGTCCAGTTTCCGCCATTCATCACGCTACCTGTAACTCCTTTACCCGTATTTTCATTTACTGAGAAGCCAGAACCTTCATTTAACGGAAATGAAACACTCAAGCTGTCGTAATTCATGTGGGCAGAATTCACATCCTTATACATCCAGTCTTGCAAAGTTGACTGTGTTAAAGAGTCGGACCAAATTCTAACGTTAGCAATGTTACCTTCAAAATAGAGGTTGTGAATACCTCGGCTAATACGTACGTTGTACGAACTACCCGTATTCACTATTCTACTTCCTGAGGTTGAAATGGTTTCTAATTGACCATCAACATAAAGTTTAGCAGTGTTGATGTTACCACCACCGAAACTAACAGCCACGTGGTGCCAATTTCCATCGGTTAATGCCGTTGTACCAACAATAAACCCACTGTTCACCTCTGTACGGAGCTTTCCGCTTCCATCTAATCTAAACACCCATTTTTTACCTGATGAGTTCTGTCCCCAACTCACAATTTCTTTTCCAGCAGTAGTCGTTTTTATCCATGCTTCTACTGTACGAGGCCCTGTGCCGGTTACACCTTTATAGTTGTGTAGTTGTATATAGTTGGATGAGTTGAAATCGAAATGGGCATCATTGTGACTTAATAAGCCATAATCTGCCGTGATAGAATCACCTTCAATATCAACAGAACTATTACCTGCCTTATTGGTAAAAGAAAACTCTACAATTATGTTATCCGTTCCATTCCAATTAAAAGGAGTGTGGAATTGAAGACGGTTTACACCATTTACTAAAGGGGTGTTGTGATAGTACACTTCAGTAAATCCAGACATGTCAGGGTCACTGTCGTCTAGAACAGATTTAGCTGTTTGCTTGATACGTACGCGTAAAAAGTCAGCAGGTCCGGTAGTCCCATTTATTTTCACGCTAATTCCATCTAGATTACCTGGTACAACCCCAGCTAGATTCATTTCGGTGTGCCAAAACAAATATTGAGATTTAGCTCCGATAGAAGCTGTAGGTAAAACTTCAGTAAGTGGTAATGTTCCATTCCCTACTACTGATGCTGTTTCAGATACCGTACTGTTAATGGTTACAAGCTTTTGTACATTTTGATAAAAGTTGTATGTAGGTGAACTCACATAATCAAAGGTGTTTCCATTAAAATTGGAAATGATGTAATTAGGGTGAGATGTTAAAAATGAATCGATGTGGGTAGAATCATGAATGTACGTGTTGCACGAAATATCCCATTCTCCACATCCTTGGTCTCTATTATTTCCGTTTGATACCTTATTGTCTTTACAACGCATGTTGTAAAGCATAATAATCTTTTCGTAAGTCACATTAGGGTCCGTAGGGAAAGAGATCATAGTGTCTCTAATTCCAGGTGACCACTGATTTACTCCATAGGTTTGGGAATAATTGAAGCTTCGAACTTCTATCGTATCTCCTGGTTGTTGCGCTTTAATTGTTCCGAAAAGCAAACAAAAGCTAAAGGCCAACAAGCCATTTAAGTAGTTTTTCATTTTCATCTAGTGTGTTGTTTATATCTCATCTCCAAAATTGGAAACGAGCAAATTTAATCTGTTAAGGGAATTATCACTTTTTCAGGTGATGAAAATTCAAAATTGGATTACCAATGAGCCATTTTAAAGGTCTAAGCGAACGATTTTTAAAGTGAATTGGTGTTAAAACAACCTGTTTAAATCATTAAATTTTGACCTATTATTAACATTGATGTTTAAAATGAATGGGGTGGGCTTCCGTTTTAGAAACGAAAATTTAAACCCATCATCATGATTGAAAAAACTCCAGACGAAAAAGTAAAAGCTCCTCAATCCTTTTTCGAAAAAATTAGCCACAAAATTCAAACTTCTCTAACGGTCAAGTTACTCACCATTGGGGTGTTGATTCTCTTGTTACTCATCCCTTTAGAAATGGTTCAAAATCTTATTGAGGAGCGTGAGTATCGCAATTACGAAGCTATTAATGAGGTCAATAAATTATGGGGAAGTCACCAGACCTTAAGAGGGCCTATTCTAAGCAT